>DATLFF010000100.1:0-13801 GCA_035524915.1 Gemmatimonadota bacterium
CGTGGCGATCAGGCAGGAACCCTCGGGGTGATCTAGGAAGTCTCGCTGGATGGACACGGGGCGGAGCTCCCCGGGCCCGCGACCGTTGCGGCGCGGCTCGGGATCGGATGTGGCGGGCACGCTCACGGTTCCAAACATACCGCCTCCGGCCGGCGGGCCCCAACCGAGGCGCCCGCTTGCCTATGCCAGATCACCCGGTCTATCCTACCCCTCCGTGACTACGGAATCGATCACCCGCCCGGTCAAATCCACTCTCGTGGGCGTCCAGAACTTCTCCCTGCTGGTCGGCCGCACGGTCGCGTCGTTCTTCCGTCCCCCGTTCTACCTCCGCGACACCTTCGTCCAGATGGACGCCATCGGGGTCCAGTCCCTGGCCATCGTCTGTCTGACGGGGGTCTTCACGGGGATGGTGCTGGCGCTCAACTCGGCCGTACAGCTGGCCGACTTCGGCGCCAGCGCGTTCGTGGGCAAGCTCGTGGGAGCGTCGGTCGTACGGGAGCTCGGGCCCGTGCTCACCGCCTTGATGGTGACCGGGCGGGTCGGCTCCGGCATCGCCGCCGAGATCGGGTCGATGCGGGTCGGTGAGCAGATCGACGCGCTCGAGGCCATGGGGACCGACCCGATCAAGAAGCTCGTGAAGCCGCGCGTCCTGGCCGGCATCGTCATGCTCCCCGTCCTGACGATCGTCTGCGACGCGATCGCGATCTTCGGTGGCAACCTGATCGCCTGGCTCTCCCTGAGCCAGGACTTCTCCACCTACTGGAACGCGGTCTGGAGCGGTCTCTACCTGAGCGATCTCTTCACCGGGGTCTTCAAGCCACTTGTTTTCGGCTTCATCATCACCACCGTCGCCTGCTACCGCGGGCTTCGGACCACCGGGGGCACGGAGGGTGTGGGGCGCGCCACCACCCAGTCGGTCGTGGTCTCGTCCGTCCTCGTCCTGTCGACGGACTTCTTCCTCACCAAGATGTTCATCGAGATCTTCGGCCATTGAGGACGGGCCGGTCGAGGAGGTAGATTGCGGTGATGTTTCGCTCGCGAGGCAAGCGCAAGCCGAAGGGCCACCCCGATCTGGCCCCGGACCCCGACTGGCACCCGCGCCCGGTGCCCGGCCGGGATCGGGCCCCCGATGCCGAGAACCGGATGATCGATCTGGAGGACGTCCATCTCTCGTTCGGGGAGAACGTGGTCCTGAACGGGATATGGCTGGAGGTGGACCGGGGGGAAACACTGGTCGTCATGGGCGGATCGGGAACGGGAAAGAGCACGATCCTCCGGATCAGCCTGGGACTCCTGGAGCCCGACTCGGGGCGGGTCTTCGTGCACGGAGTGAACATCGCCCACGCGGATCAGAAGACGCTGGACGAAGTCCGGAGGCAGATCGGCATGGTGTTCCAGGGGGGCGCGCTGTTCGACTCCCTGACCGTGAGCGAGAACCTGGCTTTCCGCCCACGCGAGGAGGGCGAGGACGACGATGCGAAGATCCGGAGCCTGGTCGAGGAGCGGCTCTCGTTCGTGGACCTGGAGCCGGAAGTCGCCAACCTGATGCCGGCCGAGCTCTCGGGAGGGATGCGCAAGCGCGTGGCGATCGCCCGAGCCATCATGGGCAACCCCAACATCGTCCTGTACGACGAGCCGACGACAGGGCTGGACCCGATCACCTCGGAGACGATCAACGAGCTGATCAACAAGCTGCGCGACCAGCAGAACGTGGCCAGCATCGTGGTCACCCACGACATCGGATCGGCCCTGTCCGTGGGCGACCGATTCGCCATGCTCAAGGACGGACACATCATCTTCGAAGGCGACGCCAAGGAGATCCTGGAGACGGATGAGCCCTACGTGCGAACGTTCATAGACGCGCGGATGGCCGGCGCGTGAAGCAGTCGACTCCCATCACCTGGGCGGAGCTCCGCGTGGGCTTGCTGGTGGTCGGCGGCGCGGCCCTGGCCGTGCTCGCCGTCCTGACGCTGGGAAGCCGCACCGGCCTCTTCGCCGACAAGTACACCCTCTACACCGCCATGCCGAGCGTGTCCGGCCTCACGTCGGGGGCCCCCGTCCGCCTCGCGGGCGTGAACGTGGGCACGGTGAACGAGGTCGTCTTCATCGACCTCGAGGACCGTCCCGCGCTGGACCAGCGCTTCCGCGCCGCCTACGGGGACTCCCTCGGAGACCGCGCGGTGCTGGTCCGCTTCAGCGTGGACGAGAACATCCGGGATAAGATCACCCGCTCCAGCCGCGCCAAGACCGGAACGGTCGGGCTCCTCGGCGACAAGTACCTCGACGTGGGAGTCGGAGACCCGCGCGACCCGGCTCTTGAGGAGGGCGATCTGCTCCTCAACGAGCGGCCGATCGACTACGAGGGGCTGATCGCCCGCGCGGCCGAGGGGGTGGAGGAGCTGGTGGCGAGCCTGGAAGGGTCGCGCGAGATCATCGGCAGCGTGAACCGCGGCGAGGGCACCCTGGGCCGGCTCATCAACGATCCCGACCTGTACAACGAGTGGGTGCGGCTTTCCGAGGAGGGCACGGGGCTCCTTCAGCGGATCCAGACGGGCGAGGGCACCCTGCCGTCGCTGTTGAACGACCAGACCCTCTACGCCCAGCTGGTCGAGACCACCTCGGACCTCGATCGCCTGACGTCCCGGATCGAGTCCGGCGAGGGCACGCTCGGGCGGCTGGTGGTCGATCGCGATCTCTACGACGAGCTCGTCGCGACCGTGCGCGAGGGGCAGTCTCTGGTGGAGGAGATGAAGGACGGCGAGGGGACTCTCGCCCGCCTGATCAACGATCCGGAGCTCTACGAGCGGCTGAACCGGTTCGTGGTCGAGGCCCAGGGGCTGGTCGTGGACGTGCAGCAGAATCCCCGGAAGTACATCAACCTGAAGATCTTCTAGCCCGAGCGGGCTCCGGCCACCGGCGCGCGGGTGCCCGACTCGTGCCGCTTCCGCCAGACCCACAGCATGCCGCCGCCGCCCAGCACCACCATCGACGCCGACAGCCATTGCGCCGCCGTGAGGCCCAGCGCCAGAGGCGGATTGACGCGCCAGATCTCGATCACGAACCGCTGGATTCCGTACAGGAAGCAGAACTCCCAGAACAGGAAGTAGTCGGGCAGGTTGCGGGTGCGCTGGCGCCACAGGAGCAGGAATATCGGGAGCGTGAAGCCGATCTCGTAGAGCTGGGTCGGGTGGACCGGCTCGGTGGTGGGCGGGCTCCCCTCGGGAAACGCGACGCCCCACGGCAGGTCGGTGGTACGGCCGTAGTCGTCCCCCACCAGGAAGCACCCGACGCGACCGAGCATGTTGCCAACCGGCACCGCCAGGACGCAGGAATCCAGCGCCTTCCCCAGCGGATAGCGCTTCAGCGCCAGGTAGCCCAGGACGGCGAAGATCCCGCCGGCCAGCCCGCCGAGGTAGGTGAACCCGCCGCGGGAGAACAGCGTCCCGAGGGGATCGGCCGTCAGATCCGACCAGTGATCCAGCGCCCAGTAGAGCTTCGACCCTACGATCCCCCCCACCATGGCCGCCAGGACGATGTCCTGCGCGGCGGACGGATCCCAGCCGCGGCGACGCCACTCGCTCGCCACGACCATCCCCGCGCCCACGAAGCCGAGGACGAGCAGGACGCCGTAGGACGTCACGGTGAAGTCGCCGATCCGGAACAGGACTGGGTACATGGTCCTCGAATATACAGCGGGAGCGGGTCCCGGCGAAGCGCGGGCCGGAAAAGGAAGCGGGCCCGGCGCCATGCCGGGCCCGCTGGAGCGCTCTGGTGGAGGCGGTGGGAGTCGAACCCACGTCCGAGAAAGGAGCGACGAAAACCGCTACAGGCTTAGTCGGCTGATCGTTTTCCCCGGACGGCCTGCCGCCGACACGCCAGCCGCCGGGTAAGCCCTCGTCCGGACCGAAGCCCGGCTCTTGCCGCACGCCAGAAGGCGCGACGCGCGACCAGCCCACATTGTCGACGGTCCGTCTCTCCCCGATGGGCGCGGATGAGAGGAGACCGGGCTACGCTTTTTTGTTACGCAGCCAGCGCGAAGTTATCGTTCGCAGCTACAGTTCCCGGGACCGTTTTACGTGAGGACCCGAGATGCACGGCCTGCTGTTTCCGCCCCGGCCTTCCCCGTCGAAGCCGTATCGCCCCCACGAGAACGCGGTCGAAACACCTACAATATACCCGCTCGCGGCGCCGGGTTCCACCCGTCCGGGGTCAGCTCGGCCCGAGGCAGGCCTCCGCCACGTCCACCATCGTGACGATACGGCCTCTCATGAAGTACGCGTGAAAATGGGGGGCCGGCTGTCACGCCGGGCCACAACGAAGAGGGGGCGGGATCGCTCCCGCCCCCCTTCCCTTGGTGCGCCTCCGGAAATGGAGGGCCTAGTACATGTCCCCCATGCCGCCACCCGGCATGGGCGAACCGCCCTTGTTCTCTTCCGGCTTTTCGGTGATGACGGCCTCCGTCGTCAGAAGCAGCCCCGCGATCGACGCCGCGTTCTGCAGCGCCGTGCGGCTCACCTTGGTCGGATCGATGACGCCCGCCGCGACCAGGTCCTCGAAAATCATGGTGACCGCGTTGAAGCCGACGTTCTTCTTCTCCGCCTTGATCTTCTCGACGTAGACCGCACCCTCGAGGCCGGCGTTCTGGATGATCCACTTGGCCGGCTCCTCGAGCGCCTTCTTGACGATCTGTACGCCGAGCTGCGCCTCCTCGTTGTCGAGGGCGAGCTTGTCCAGCGCCTTCTGGGCGCGGATGAAGGCCACGCCGCCGCCGGGCACGATCCCCTCTTCGACGGCCGCGCGGGTCGCATGGAGGGCGTCCTCGACGCGGGCCTTCTTCTCCTTCATCTCGGTCTCGGTCGCCGCGCCGACGTGGATCACGGCCACGCCACCGGATAGCTTCGCGAGGCGCTCCTGCAGCTTCTCGCGATCGTAGTCGGACGTGGTGGTTTCGATCTGCTGCTTGAGCGCCTTGATCCGGCCCTGGATCTGATCGGCCTTGCCGGCGCCGTCGACGATGGTGGTCGTGTCCTTGTCGATGACGATCCGCTTGGCGCGGCCGAGATCCTTGAGCACCACGTTCTCCAGCTTCAGGCCGACCTCTTCCGAGATCACCTGGCCGCCGGTCAGGACCGCGATGTCCTCCAGCATCTGCTTGCGCCGGTCACCGAAACCGGGCGCCTTCACCCCGGCCACCTTGAGCGTGCCGCGGATCTTGTTGACGACCAGTGTCGCCAGCGCCTCGCCCTCGACGTCCTCGGCGATGATCAGCATGGGCTTGCCGCTCTGCGCCACCTTCTCGAGCACCGGGAGCAGGTCCTTCATCGTCGAGATCTTCTTGTCGAAGATGAGGACGTACGCGTCCTCGAGCTCGACTTCCATCTTGTCCGGGTTGGTGACGAAGTAGGGGGACAGGTAGCCCCGGTCGAACTGCATACCGTCGACCGTCTCGAGGAATGTCTCGAGGCCCTTCGCCTCCTCGACCGTGATCACGCCGTCCTTGCCGACCTTCTCCATCGCATCGGCGATCAGCTCGCCGATCTCGGGGTCGTTGTTGGCGGAGATCGTGGCGACCTGCGCGATCTCGGTCTTGCCCTTCGTCGACGTCGAGAGCTTCTTCAGCTCCGCGACCACGGTCTCGACGGCACGATCGATGCCGCGCTTGAGGCTCATCGGGTTGATCCCCGCGGTGACCGACTTGAGGCCCTCGCGGAAGATCGCCTGGGCGAGCACGGTCGCGGTGGTGGTCCCGTCACCGGCGATGTCGCTGGTCTTGGAGGCGACCTCCTTGACCATCTGGGCGCCCATGTTCTCGACCGCGTCCTCGAGCTCGATCTCCTTCGCCACAGTGACGCCGTCCTTGGTCACCGTCGGCGAGCCGAACTTCTTGTCGAGCACGACGTTCCGCCCCTTGGGCCCGAGGGTCACCTTGACCGCGTCGGCCAGCTGGTCCACACCCCGCTTGAGCCCCGACCGGGCCTGGACGTCGAATTTCAGATCTTTCGCCATGAGTGGATCTCCTCCTGTATACGGTTCTCTCTGCCTAGTACGTCGCGAGGATGTCCGCCTCGCGCAGGATCAGGTAGTCCTGGCCTTCGATCGTGACCTCGGTGCCCGAGTACTTGCCGTAGAGCACCTTGTCGCCCTTCTTGACCTCGGGCTTGATGCGCTCGCCGGTCTCGCTGAACTTGCCGGGTCCGACGGCGACGACCTTGCCCTCCTGGGGCTTCTCTTTGGCGGTGTCGGGGATGATGATTCCGCCCTTCTTCTGTTCCTTCTCTTCGAGCGGCTTCACCACCACGCGATCCGCCAGCGTGTTGAGCGTTAGAGCCATGGAGCCTCCTTGGTGCCGGTTCATTGGTTCTGTGGTCCAGGATGATCGGGCGGGACCCTGGCACTCGCCCGCCGAGACTGCTAATAACGTTACGACAAACCCTCCCGCCTGTCAAGTCTCATTGGCCTTTCTGTGTGCCATTACGGCAGTTGCCAGCCCTTTTGAGAACTCAGCCAGCCTGCCGGGATTGGACTGTCAGTATGGCGGTCGGATTCAGGCGGTCGGGGGCGAGAGCCGGTCGTGCCCCCAGCCGACTCCCTTGAGCGTCAGGTCCGGGTCGATCACGTCGATGCCTTCGCACCGCTCCCCCACCAGCGCCGCCAGGCCTCCGGTGGCCACAGCGGTCGCCGCGGGCTCCCATTCCGCCCGGAGCCGGGCGAGGAGCCCGTCGATCAGGACGCACGCGGCGCGATAGACGCCGATCTGCATGTGCTCGACCGTCGTCTTCCCGATCAGCGATTCCGGGAAGCCCGCGGCGATCCTGGGCAGCAGCGCCGTCCGACCGGTCAGAGTGGCGGCCCCGCTCTCGATTCCGGGAGCTATCAGCCCGCCCAGGAAGACGCCTTCGGCGGACACGACGTCGAAGTTCGTCGCCGTCCCCATGTCGACCACCACGGCGGGTCCGGGATACTCGAGATGGACCGCCAGCGTGTTGGCCACCCGATCCGGCCCCACGTGGTCGGGCTCGTCCACGTCCAGGCGGATCCCCAGCTCGGGCGCCCAGCGGAACTCGGCCGCGGGAACGCCGAGGTAGCGCCGGGCCCCCTCGATCATCGCGCGGGTGGCCGGCGGCACGACCGACGCGAAGCGGGCCGCCCCGAGGGGCGCCCCCCCCTCCGGCGCGGAGGCCAGCAGCCCCCGCAGGAGAATGCCCACCTCGTCCGCCGTCCGGCGGGCGTCGGTGTGCACCCGCCAGCGGCGGATCACCCGCCCGTCCTCGGTCCGCAGGCCGAGGATCGTCTCGGTGTTGCCTATGTCTCCGACCAGGATCATGCGGGAAAGATAGCCGGCCGCCGCCTCAGCGGCGCGGCCGAACCCGGACCGCCTCCGCCAGCGCCACGAGCCGCTCCTCCCCGGGCCCTGAGAGACGCAGCCGTCCGTCGTCGGCCACGCCGGCGTAGCGCCCCTCGACCGGACCGTCCGGGCGCTCCACGACGAGCGGCTCGCCGGGCTCGAGCGCGTCGCGCGCGGGCCACCGGTCGAGCCGGGCCGCGAGGGCCCCGGGGCCGTCCGCCAGGACGGCGATCGCGGCCTCGAGCAGGATCTCCGATGCCGCGCTCGCTCCCGGCCACGGCCGCCAGTGCTCCGCCAGGGCCGTCGCCCCCTCCGGCGCCACGAGGAGGTTCGCCCCCAGGCCGACCCAAAGCCGTGCCTCCCCGCCGGCCCCCGAGCGCTCCGCCACCACGCCGGACCACTTCCGTCCGGCGATCCAGCCGTCGTTCGGCCACTTGACCTGCGCCGCCGGTCCGCCGGCCTCGTCCAGGGCCTCGGCCCAGGCCAGTTGGATCGCCGCGAGCACGGCCGGGGGCCAGCCGGGGTCCGGGTCCGGCCACGCCACGGTGGCGTAGAGATTCCCCGGAGGGCTCTCCCAGCCGCGGCCCCGCCGGCCGCGGCCCGCGGTCTGCCGCCGGGTGATGTGGACCGCGGGTACGGGCCCCGGATCCACCCGGGCGGCATCCATGGTGGAGGTCACCGCCTCGTGCGCCACGACCCGGACGCCGAGACGCGCGGCCAGGCGTCCGGCGTCCGTCCCGGAGCCGGTCATCCCCGCTCGATCTCGCACGAGAGGTCGAGCGCCGAAGCGGAGTGGGTGAGCGCGCCGACGGAGATCCAGTCCACCCCCGTAGCCGCTACCGCGCGCACAGTGTCGAGGCTCACGTTCCCGCTGGCCTCGACCACCAGGCCGGGACGGCGGGCCCGGGCGCGGCCCACCGCCTCGCGCAGGTCGTCCAGGGAGAAGTGGTCGCAGAGGATCCGGTCCGGCGGCGGCTCCGCGGCCAGCGCCTCGTTCAGCTCGTCCAGTGCCCGGACCTCGACCTCGACGGGAAGGCCGCGGACGTTGGCCGCGGCCACGGCCGCCAGCGCCGCGCGCACGCCGCCGGCGCCCGCCAGGTGGTTGTCCTTCACCAGGTACGCGTCCCACAGCCCCATCCGATGGTTTCCGCCCCCACCGGCGCGAACGGCGGCCTTCTCGAGCACACGCCAGCCCGGCGTGGTCTTCCGCGTGTCGACGATCGTCGCCCCGGTCCCCTCGACCGCACGGACGAAGCGCGCGGTCGCGGTCGCCACACCCGAGAGCCGCTGGAGGAAGTTGAGGGCGGTTCGCTCGGCCACGAGGAGCGAGGTGAAGGACCCCGTCGCTTCGGCGACGAGGTCTCCGGGTTCCACCCGCGCGCCGTCCTCGCCCACCGGCCGGAAATCGACCGCGGGATCCACCTGCCGGAAGGTCTCGCGGGCGGCCTCCAGGCCGGCCACGACCCCCGCCTGCCGGGCCACGATGCGCGCCCGGCCGGGTACGTCCATGGGCACCGTGGCCTCGGTGGTCACGTCTCCGCCCCCCACGTCCTCATCCAGCGCGGCGCGGACCCGGGCGACGAGCCCGGGGTCGGGGGGATCGTTCACCCGTTCCCCCACGCCAGCCACGCCGCGAACGCGATCGCCACGGAGCAGCAGTAGAATCCGAACCGGCGGAAGCCCCGCCGGGTCAGGAGACGGAATACGAGCGAGATCGCCGCCAGACCGGAGGCGAAGGCGACCGCGGCGCCCACGAGGAGCTCCGCACCCTGGCCGCCCCCGGCGGCGGCCAGCGTCGGCCGGAGCTGATAGACCACGGCTCCGGCGATGGCGGGAATGCCGAGCAGGAAGGAGAACTCGGCCGCGGCCGCGGGGGCCAGGCCCAGCCAGAGTCCCGCCACGATCGTCAATCCGGAGCGGCTGATCCCGGGAAGGATCGCCAGCGCCTGGGCCGCTCCGATGACCAGCGCGGCGGCCCAACCGGGCTGGGCCAGGCCGGCGGCGGAGGTCCCCGTGTCCGGCCGCAGGTAGAGCGAGAATAGCGCCGCCCCGGTCAGGGCCAGCGTTCCGACGACGAGCTCGGGAGCGGCGAAGGCGGCCTCGACCTGCTCGGCGAACAGCCCGCCGACGAGCGCGACGGGCAGGCTCGCGACCGCGAGCTTGCCGGCGTAGGTCCACTCGCGCGCCGCCACCAGGCCCAGCAGGCGCCGCCGGAACCAGACCCCGATCGCGGCCAGGGTGGCCCCGTGCACCACCACGTCGAAAACGAGGTTCGAGCCGTCGAGGCCGAGCAGGGTCTGGACGATCACCAGGTGCCCGCTCGACGATACGGGCAGGAACTCGGTCAGCCCCTGGACGAAGCCGAGGAGGGCGCCTTCCAGCGGGCTCAACGAGCGTCCTCCCGGTGGCCCGCCCAGATCTCGACCACCCGCTCCGCCCCCGCCCGGGCCTCGACCGGATGGTACCGCCCGCGGCGGCGGAACCACGTCTCCTGCCGCTTGGCGTAACGCCGTGTGGCCACGAGGATGCGCCGCACCGCCTCCTCCCGCGGGATTCGCCCCTCGAAGTGGGGCCACCACTCCTGGTAGCCGATCGAGTCGACCCCGGGATCGGCCGGCGTCCAGCCGGCGGCGTGGAGCGCGCGCGCTTCCGCTTCCAGCCCGGCGGTCAGCATGGCCTCGAGACGCTCCTCGATCCGCCGCCGCAGCTCGGGCCGCGGGCGATCGAGACGGATGGCCACGTGGGGGCGGGGTGCGGCCTCCCCGGTCCAGTACGCCGCCAGCGGGCGGCCGGTCGCCATGCGCACCTCGAGCGCCCGCTGGACCCGCTGGCGGTCGTGCGGGTGGAGCCGCGCGCCGGCCTCGGGGTCCAGCCGGGCGAGCTCGGCGTGGCGGTCCGCGAGCCGGATCGCGCCGACCCGCTCGCGCGTCGCGTCGTCCACCGGGTCCATCGGGTCGAGACCTCCCGCCAGCGCCTCCAGGTAGAGCCCGGTCCCGCCGCACACGACGGGAACCCGGCCGCGGCTCTCGATCGCCTCCAGCGCCCGGCCCGCGTCGCGCGCGTAGTCGGCCGCGGTATAGGCTTCGCCGGGATCCACCACGTCGATCAGGTGGTGGGGGATCCGGGTCCGCTCCGCCGCGGTCGGCTTGGCCGTGCCCACGTCCAGTCCGCGGTAGACCTGACGCGAGTCCGCGATCACGATCTCCCCCCCGATCGCGTCGGCCACGTCGAGCGCGACCTCGGTCTTTCCCACTCCGGTCGGGCCGGCGATCACCAGGTACGGCACGCTCAATGGCGCCCGAAGTGGCGGTCGAGTTCGTCCAGCCCGATCTGCAGGACGGCGGGACGCCCGTGGACGTCATCGTAGGGCAGGCGGGTGGCAAACAGCCGGTCGATGAGCTCCGCCATCTCCCGGGAGGCCAGCCGCGTCCCCGCCTTGATCGCGGCCTTGCAGGCGAAGAGCCGGGCGACCCGCTCGTGCTGGTTCATGTCGGCGCTCCCGCGGCCGGGCTCGGCCAGGTCGTCCAGCAGACCGGCGAGCGCGGCCTCGGGATCGAACCGGTGCCGGAAGGCCGGGATGGCCGCGACCGCGACCGCGTGCCCGCCGAAGGGCTCGGCCTCGAACCCCAGGCGGTCGATCATCCCGCGATAGGCCTCCCACGTCGCGTGCTGCTCGGGCGAGAGGTGGAGGACGATCGGGAACAGGAGCCGCTGGGCCGCGCGGGCGCCCGACCGCAGGTCCTCGATCACCTCCTCGTAGAGGATCCGCTCGTGGGCGGAGTGCTGGTCGATGACGACCATCCCGCTGGCGGTCTGGGCGAGGATGAAGCGGTCGTGGAGCTGCCACAGCCCCGGCGCGACCGGCCGCTCGGGGGCGGCCCGCTCCCGCTCGGCGGGCTCCGCGCCGGGTGGCGGCGCCTCGGGCTCGTGCACCTCCGGTTCGCTGCGCTCCGGCGGGCGGCGCGGGTAGAGGAGCGCCAGCTGGTCGGGAGCGCGCGACGCCGCGCGCGGGTCGCCCGGCTTCGACCGGGACGGGCCCGCGGGGCCGGAGGCGGTCGCGGCCGCCAGCGCACCCGCGCCGAGCGCGGCGCGCACTGCCTCCTCGACGGCGGCGGCGATCGTCGCGGGGTCGCGAAATCGGACTTCGCGCTTGGCCGGGTGCACGTTGACGTCCAGCCGGACGGGATCGAGTTCGAGGAACAGGTAGAGGTCGGGACGCGCCCCCGGCGGCAGTGTGGAACGGTAGCCGGCCAGGGCGGCGCGCAGGGACTCCGGAGAGTCGATCGGACGGCCGTTCACGAACACGTGCTGGCGCCGCCGGGCCGCCCCGGCCGCGGCCGGACGCTGGATCAGGCCGCGGACGGAGACGCCCTCGACCTCGCCCTCCACCGGAACCAGGGTGGCGGCGTACGCGGCGTCGAGGATGGCGGCGACGCGCTCGAGGAGAGACGCGGCCGGCGGCGCGTCGAGGAGCGACCGGCCGGCGTGGCGCGCGCTCCAGGCCACGTCCGGCCGGACGAGGGCATACTCGACCAGCCGCCGGACCAGGTGCGCCCGTTCGGTCGCGTCGCTCTTCAGGAACTCACGCCGGGCGGGCACGTTGTGGAAGAGCCGCTGGACGTCGACCGTGGTGCCGCGCGCGCGCGCGATCCGCTCGACGCCCTGCCGGGCGCCCCCCTCGATCCGAATCCGGGTTCCCTCCCGGCCGTCAGCGGGGGCGGTTTCCAGAGTCAGCGCGCTGACCGAGGCGATGGACGGAAGCGCTTCCCCGCGGAAGCCGAGGCTCCGGACCCGCTCGAGATCGGCGAGCCCCTGGATCTTGCTGGTGGCGTGGCGCTCGATCGCCAGGAGGGCGTCCGCGCGCTCCATGCCGTGCCCGTCGTCCTCCACCCGGATCCGATCGCGGCCGGCCGCCTCGAGGGTGACTTCGATCCGGCCCGCGCCGGCGTCGAGGGCGTTCTCGATCAGCTCCTTGAGGACCGATGACGGCCGCTCCACCACCTCGCCTGCAGCGATCTGATCGACCACGCCGTCGGGCAGGACCGCGACGCGGGCTCTCACGGCATCGAGGAGGCGTGCTCCGGGTGGCGCACCACGAGGACGGCGCACGGGGCCTTCCGGATCACCTTCTCCGCGGTCGACCCGAACAGAGTCTCGGCGATGCCCCCTATGCCGTGACTCCCGACGACGATCAGATCGGCCGGGGTCTCCCGGGCGGCGCGGATGATCTCCACGAAGGGCTTGCCCTGGCGGACCTCGATCTGGTGGGAGTCGGGCCCGCCGAGCTCCCGATGGAAGTCCTCGATTGCGAGCCGCGCGCTCGTCCGGAGCTCGTCGTAGACCTCCGGCGAAGGGAAGTGCTTCAGGTCGAACCCCTCCCAGTACCCGACCGGCTCGACCACGTGGAGGTAATGGAGCGTCGCCCCGCACGCGCGGGCCAGCATGGCGGCGTCCTCGGCGGCGTGCCGGGCCGTGTCCGAGAAGTCGGTGGCGAGCAGGATCCGTTGGTACGGCGTCATGGGAAGTCCGGGGTCGAGTGGTCCGGGGGCGGCGCGCGGGAGCGCGGACGGCGAGGTCAATCTAGCGGAACGAGGTTCCCCGACGCCACCCAGCCCGCGGGCAGGCCCGGCGCCCTCACCCGCCACGCTTCGTCGCCCCGCTCGAGCACGTCGAGCGCCGAGCCTTCCGGGAGACGGGCGATCGCGGGACCCGCGGGTCTCCCCGCGAGGACCGCCCCGGCCCCCGCCACGGCGTCCGGCCCGCCCCCGACCGCCACCGCGGTTCCCCCGGCCCCCGCGGCCAGTAGCGCCAGGGAGGCGACCACGAACGCTCCCGCGATCCGCCGCCGCCGGACCGGCGCGAAGACCACGGCCCCCGCCCCGAGCCAGCTCGCCGCCAGCAGGACGAGAAGGAGCTCGTCCACGCGTACGGGCGGCACCCGGTCGGCCGCCGCCGCCAGTCCCGGCGGATCGCCGAGTTCGGCGCGGAGCCGCTCGAGGTCGCCCCGGATCCCGGCCTCTCTCGGCGCCAGCTCGAGCGCATCGAGGTAGCGCGCGGCAGCGGCCGCCGGACGGCCGCTTTGCCACTCCGCCGCCGCCAGATCGGCCAGCAGGTAGGGGTCGCGGCGTTCCGAAAGGAGGGCGCGGTACGTGACGGCGGCGGCCTCGAAGTCCCCGGCCCGGTAGTCCCCGTTGGCAGCCTCCCACGCCTGGCGCGCATCGGCCTGGAGATCGGCGCTCGCGCTCGTCGATCCGCCGGCGACGGCCGGGCCCGCGGTCAGCGCCGCGAGTGCGAGCGGGATCGACATCGCGCCGCCCCGGGCCGCCCGGACGGGGCGCGCCCGCTCGATCGCGTCGGCGAGCCCGGCCATGCGGGCCGCGGCCTCCGCCGCGGGGGTCCCTCCGTAGGCGGTCCGCGCCACCGCCTCGCGCGCCGCCTCCGCCGCCTCGGCGACCG
>DATLFF010000101.1:0-2763 GCA_035524915.1 Gemmatimonadota bacterium
CCTCGCCGAGGCGTCGCTCCTGGACGGCTGGGCCTTCGTCAGCTCGACCGTGCTGCGCGGTCGCCCGGCGCTCAGGCTGTGCACCCTCAACCCACGCACGACCGACGAGGAGATCCTCCAGGTCGTCGAGCGGCTGGAGCGGCTCGCCGTTACGGCGTGAGCAGCAGCTTGCCGCGCGTCCGCCGACTCGCCAGGAGCTCGTGCGCGCGAGCGGCCTCCTCGAGCGGCAGCACGCGATCGATCCAGGACCTCACTCCCCCCTCGGCGGCGGCGGCCATGAGTGGCCCGGCCAGGCCGAGAAGCTCCTCCCGGGTGCGGGTGTAGTCGAACAGGCTCGCCGTCGTGAGAGTCCGACTGCCGAGGACCGCGCGGGGCTGGATCGGGTCGGGCGGACCGCTGGCCTGTCCGAAGAAGATCACGTGACCGCGGACCCTCGTGGCCCGGACCGAGTCCAGGAACGTCGCCTTCCCGACCCCATCGATCACGAGGTCCACGCCGCGGCCCTCGGTCAGCTCGAGGACCCGGTCCGCGAAGTCGACCTGGTCGTAGCGGATGGCGTGGTCGGTGCCCAGCTCGAGCAGGCGGGCGGCCTTCTCCTCGCTCGAGCAGGTTCCCAGGACGACCGACCCGGCGCGTTTCGCCATCTGGACGGCGAGGTGTCCGACCCCGCCGGCGGCGGCGTGGATCAGCACCGAGTCGCCGGGTCCGAGCGGGCGGATCTCCCGGGTGAGATAGCGGGCGGTCATGCCCTGGAGCGGGAGGGCCGCCGCCTGCAGATCGTCGAGCTCGGGGGGCACGGGGATCGACCGCTCGGCGGGGATCACGGCCGCCTCCGCGTACGCGCCGCGGGCGTCGCAGAACGCCACCCGGTCGCCGATCGCCGGTTCGCTCACGTCCGGCCCGACGGCGTCCACCACGCCGGCGCCCTCCTTGCCCGCGGCGGCCGGAAGCGTCCCCGGGTCGTAGGATCCCGATCGGAGGTAGACATCGAGGAAGTTGACGCCCGCGTGGCGAATCCTCACCCGCACCTCACCGCGGCCCGGCTCCGGGACGGGCACGTCGTCGACCTGGAGGACGTCGGGACCTCCTGTGCGGTGGAAGCGCACGGCACGCACGAGCGGAGAGTCGGCGCCCTCGGCGCAGTCGTCAAGGAAGCGGGAAAAACGCGACTCTCCGGAGTGGTGGGCGGGTTCGCCTGATGGGGCCACTATTGCCACGGACCGGCCCGGTGGTAGATAATGCTAGCACGGTCTACCAGGGACCCCTACCCAAGGAGAGGCAAGCATGGTGTTTTCGAAGTACACGCTGATCGTAACCGGACTGGCCGTGGTGGTGGCCTGCGGGGGCGGAATGGGCGCCCGTGGGAGCGCCGATCACTGGCACGCGAAGGTCTATCGCGGGACCGAGGGCAAGGTCGGCGAACAGAAATCGATCGCCCACACGAGCGTGACGAAGCTGACGGACGCGCGGACGCGAGCCAGCATCAACCTGCCGGGCCTGTTGCCCCGGGGCGACTACGCCTGGGGCATCTACCAGGGCGCCTGCACGGGCACGATCGTCGGGTCGACGGCCAACTATCCGAACCTCGTCCCGGACGAGAACTCACGCGGCTCGTTCACCGCGATGATCGATGCGAATTTCTCGCCGGCAACCACCTACTACGTCACGATCTTCCGCACGGGCGGCGAGCGGAGCGAGGTGCTCGGCTGCGTCCCCCTGAGACAGGGAACGGACCCGGGCACCGAAGAGTAGCGAATCGAGACAAGGGGGCGGGGAGCCCGCCCCCTCTTCTCCCGTGTAAGAATCCTTCTTGTCCAAGACCCCCTTCCGGAGTCCAATTCTGAGAGTCGACCGCGGACACGCCGTAGGCGCGACAGGGGATGCCGGCGAGGAGGTCATGGTGCGGGTCGCGTTCATCTGCTTTTTCCTGCTGATCACCGGCTGCGCGTCGGGCGGGCATTCCGATCCGCGCCCGATCCCGGCCGCGTGGACGGGCGAAATCGCGGCCGTCGGTGAACACGGGCATTCGGGGTTCTCCACCGTGACCGTGATGCCGGACGGAGGAACGGTGGTCAACCTGACCTTGCAGGGAGGGTCGGCCGGCGGGCGCCACCCCTGGCAGATCCGCGAAGGGCGTTGCGGGGAGGACACCGCGGCCATCGGGCGCCCGGATGCCTATCCGCCGCTGGAGCCGGACGAACAAGGGAACGCCAGCGGGACGGCGTCTCTGACCGAGGTGCTCGACCCCGACACGGACTATCGCGTCGACATCCATCAATCCATCGACGACGAGACCGTCGTGGGCTGCGGAGAGTTGATCCTGGCGAACTGAGGTGGCCTCGGACGTAACGGCAGGCGAGGAGGATCCATGCCACAGCGGAAGGGAAGCGCGGAGTGGAAGGGCGGCCTGAAGGACGGCAAGGGGTCGCTGGCGCTGGGAAGCGGGGCGTTCGAGGGGAACTACTCGTTCGGCTCGCGGTTCGAGGAGGGAACGGGGACCAATCCCGAGGAGCTGATCGGCGCCGCGCACGCGGCGTGCTTCTCCATGGCGCTCGCCGGCGCGCTGGGTAAAGCGGGTTTCGAGCCGCAGCGGCTCCGCACGACCGCCCGCGTGGATCTCGACATGAGCGACGGGCCGCGGATCGGGACGATCACGCTGAAGACCGAGGCCGAGGTTCCCGGGATCGACGCGGACGAATGCCAGAGGCAGGCCGAGGGCGCCAGGGACAACTGCCCGGTCTCGAAGGCGCTGGCCGGCGTCGG
>DATLFF010000102.1:0-3638 GCA_035524915.1 Gemmatimonadota bacterium
GAGCGGCCGGGTCGGCTGGGCCACCACCGAGGCGGGCGGGACGCCGTCGTCCGCCGTCCCGCACTGGTTGTCGGCGCCCGGCGTGCGGACCTCCAACTGCCCCGACTGGTAGTGCGGCTCGGGGCCCACCTGCGCCTGGACGGTCGCCGCGAGCGTGACGAGCGAGGTCGCGATCTGGGGCGGTGGGAGGGACACGAAGACGATCGGCGGAGGCGTCCGATCCAGTGTGAAATCGAAGATGTGGGTCGACTGGTTCCCGGCCCGGTCGCGGGCGACCACGATGATCTGGACCGGACCGTCGGCCAGGCTCCCCAGGTCGATCGTGATCGTGGGCAGGTCGAGGATTGCGATCAGAGGGTCGCCGCCGGCCACGGTGACCTCGATCGAGGCCGGGTCGATCCCACTCGGCGCGGCTCCGCCGGGGCTCGGATCGACAACCTCGATGAAGATCCGGTCGGCGCTCAGGATCTCCACGCCCGGTCCCGGCCGCGCGTCGCTGAAGATGGGCGGGGAAACGTCCGGGGCGGGATCCGTGCCCGGACGGAAGAACCCGCCCCCCTTGGTGTCGCAGGCGATCGCGGCCAGGGCCGCCAGCCCAATCAGCGCGCCCGGCCCCGCCGGCCGGAACACCGTGCTTCGCGCCCGGGCCCCCGCGCCGTTCATCGCCCGCCTCCGAACACCAGCATGGCCGCCACGTGCCAGGCCGTGTCCGCGTCGTCGCCCTCGCCGCTCATGCCGCCCGCCTGGAGCCGCACTCCCCAGGGCCGCGCTTCCAGCCACCAGTCCATCCCGGCGCGGGCCCCGATCCGTCCGCCCGAGTCCTCGCGCGACTCCAGCGCCGTCCGCGAGCCGAGGGGCCCGAAGCGGGTCTCCACATCCGCGGAGTTGAATACCCAGACGTAGCCGAGCGCGGCCCAGACCTCGAGCGCGCCGCCGGAGGACCAGCGGCCCAGCCCGTAGCCACCCATCTCGAGGACGTCCATCACCACGTGATTGCTCTCCGGATCCCGCGGGTCGGCGCTGGCCGCGAACGTCTGCTCCACCTGGAGGTTGGGCGTCCAGCCCACGTCCCCCGCGAAGGCGAACGGTACGTCGGGCCAGGGACGGAACTCGATCGACGCGCGGAAGGTCGGCCGCTCCGCGGTCAGGTCGCAGCCGGTCACCGCGGGAGCCGGCTCGGGCTCGCAGGCCACGTCCAGGCCGGTGAAGGAGGCGAGCCCTCCGCCGGCCCCGAGAACCCAGAGCGGGAGTACCCCGGGCTCCCGCGGCCGACGCGGCTCGCGACGATCCTCCCGCGGGGGGGCCGCCGCGTCGCCGGGCGGCCGCGGGGTGAGCTCGATGGTGGTGTCGTCGCCCCAGCGGAACGCGCCGAGCGCCGCGCACCGGCACCCCATGGCCGCGCCGCCGCGCCGCTCGCATTCCGCGGCGGGATCCTCGTCCGGAGGCACGAGCGCCACGGTGCGCGCCTGGCCGCAGTCGAACAGGTGGACCTCGATCCGGTCCCCGCGCTCGAGCCCCACCAGGTCGACCGGTGCCCGCACCCGCCCGTCACCGTCCGTCTCCCCCACCCGCCAGGCCTCGCCCAGGAACAGGACCTGGACCTCGACGCCGGGCGCGGCACGACCCCCGTCGACGATCCGGATCGTGACCGCGTCCTGGGCGAGGGTCGGGGGAGCGAACAGGAACGCGGCGGCGCACGCCGCGAGCGAGATCCGCGACGCGAGCGGACGGGGGACCCGGAGGGAAAGGCGTGACATCGCAGTGCGGACGCTATCGCGGCCCGCGGCGGCCGTCAATCGGAAGCACGGAACGGACCGCGCCTGCCGGCGGACCGTCGCGCGCTCGATCGGCTGGCCGAGGAGCGATAGGCATGGATAGTGCTCGGTGGAACTCCTACCTTGCGAGGGGAAGGGAGAAGGGCGATGTCGGATCCATCCACCGGGCTCGTCGACGGGATGATCACGCTGGAAGAGTTCCAGCGGCTGCCGGAGGAGGACGCGCACCGGGTCGAGCTGGTGGAGGGCCGGCTGGTGCGCGAGCCGCGCCCGGGCCCCGAGCACGGCTGGCTGCAGCTGGAACTGGGAGCTCGGATCCGCGACCACGTCCGGAAGGGGCGCCTCGGCGTGACCCTGACCGACGCCGGGTTCGTCCTGGCCGAAGATCCGGCCACGGTGCGGGGGCCCGACATCGCGTTCATCGCGCGGGGGAACCTGCCCCCCGCCGGATTCCCCCGCCGCGGCTTCTGGCGGATCCCGCCCGACCTCGCGGTCGAGATTGTGTCGCCGTCCAATACGCGCGCCGAGATCCGCGAGAAGGTGCTCGAGTACCTGGCGGCGGGGACGCGGCTCGTGTGGGTGGTGGAGCCGCGCGCGCGGACGGTGACGGTCTACCGCTCGCGCACCGACCTCCAGCGCCTCGCGGAGAGAGAGGTGCTCGACGGTGGCGATGTCCTCCCCGGCTTCCGCCTCCCGCTTGTCGAGCTCTTCGTGGGGCCGGATTTCTCTCGAGACTGAGAACCGCGGCACTCCTCAACACGGCGCTCCCCCGAGTCAGTCCTCCCGTACCTCGAGCAGGGCTACTCCCCGGGAATCCACACCGGTGCCAGCCACGTAGAACCGTGTGCCGACGGGGCCTGCCGCCACACTGCAGCATCCGAGCAGGGGTTCGGAACGGTAACGGACCAGATGCAGGTCCGTGTCGACCACATAGAGCCCGGAGAAGGTCGAGAAGGCGACAAACCGGCCGTCCGCTGAGACCGCCACCGGCGCCGCGCCAGTGGGCAGCCCCGCCTGCCCCTCGACGATCGTCTGGGACAGGATCTCCCCCGCCTCCGATAGGACGAAGAAGACGAGATGGCCCGCAGTCACGTCAGCCGCCAGCACGTATACGCGATCGCCGCCGGGGGAGAACGCCACCCGCCATGGGGGCACTGGAAGGTCGGTGGACCACCGGATCGAGAGGTCGGAGGTCGTCAGGAGCAGAACCGTATTGGACGCGCCGGGCTCGGAGAGCTCGTTCTGCGCCACGGCGAGAAGCTCCTCGTCCGAAGACAACTGGAAGTGGACCATTCGCTCGATTTCCCGCCGCCGCAAAACATTCCCGCTTTGGACATCCACGAGGGCCGGGCCCAGCAGGTTGGCGACCACCCCGTCGCTAAGCGGAAGCAGGTAGACCAGGTCCCCGCCTCCCGGAGCTGCATCCCCGAGTTCGATCACGCGCTCCGGTCGCAGATCCTGCAACCGGAGGACGTGGATCCGGAACGACTCCTCGGCCACCGCGAGCAGACCTGCGCTCTCGAGCACCGCCACTCCCTCCAGCTTTCTCGTGCCCGGGGGGAATTCCACCGCCTCCTGCACGGCGAGATCGGCAGGATCCAGTCGGTAGAGCCGATCATCGGTCCAGCCCGACAGGAACAGTTCACTGTCGATGGCCAGGCCGCCCAGCAGGGGATCGTTGCCCGGGATCCGCGACGAGCGCACGAGCCGGATGGCATCCGGATCGTTGACGACCACCGTCGGTCCGAACTCCTGGACCGAGTCCTCCACCCTGGCCTGGACTCGCATCGTGTGGATTCCGGGGGAGACGAAGCGGTACGGCACCACCAGTCCCCCCCGCCCCTCCCGCACGATCTCGAAGAC
>DATLFF010000103.1:0-3159 GCA_035524915.1 Gemmatimonadota bacterium
AGCGAAATCAGCCGCAGGTGGTCGCCGAACGCTCGCCTGAACCGCTCGTTGGCTGCATGGTGGGCCGGCGCGACGAGGTCGCGGTAGACAGCGCGGACCTCCGCCTGCGCCGCGTCGTCCGAGGCGAGCCGCAGGAAGTACGCGCGGGTCGCCGAGTCCGGAACGGCGAGTTCGCCGTCCGCGACCCACCGCGCGTACTGCAGATCCGTCTCCCAGCGATCCCCCTCGCTCGATGCCTCACCTTCGTTCAGGAACACGAGGGCGGGGATGTCGATGGCCCGATCGACCCGGAGGTGCTGCGCCACGTACCACCGCTCCCGCAGGAGGCGCATCGCCTCGTCGGGGTCTGCACCGTCCCACGAGGCGGCGAGTCGCGGCACCATCTCGAGGGTGCCCGTGGTGTCCGCGTCCCAGAGCGCGGGCAGCGCCGGCTGGGGCATGCCCGCGAGGAACACGAGCCCCGCCATCCGCCCGGGGTGCTGCTCGGCGAGGTAGACCAGCACCTCGGCCCACGCGTGCGCCACGACCGCCCGCTCCAGCCCGAGCGAGTCCAGCAGGGCGATCACGTCGCGGCCGAGCGCGGCAATATCGGGGGCGCCGTCCCATTCGCCGCCCGATTCGCCGGTGCCGCGGCTGGTGACCGCGAGAACCCGGTTCCGATCAGTGAACCGCGGGGCGAAGTCGATGAACGTGTACGCTGTGCGGTCGCGGTTGGGCATGAACACGAGGGGGACGCCAGCGCCGCCGAAGTCCAGGTAGTGCAGCCGCGTGCCCGCGGACTGGAAGAACCCGCTGCGCACGGGATCGCGCTCCGCTTCACCGTCCGGATCCGGCAGATCCACCGTGCTCGCGGCAATGCGCCACTCCCCGTCCGGGAGGCGAGCCCACGTGGCGGATAAGGCGCCGCGTACTGTGTCCGCAGCGGGGGCGATACGGGCGGCGATGGCGCCCTTCCAGGTGACCGTATCGCCGCCGCCGACCAGCTCCTCCGACAGCGCCCGTACACCGCGCAATGCGGGGACCCGGGGGCGCAGGAATCCCCGCACGATCGCTTCCCGCCCCTCCAGCACGACCCCGCCCGGCAGCACGAGGACGGCGTCCGGGGCGTAGAACGGCGAGACGAACGTGGGGGAGTCGTCGCTCAGGGCGGCAAGGAAGTCGTTGGTCCGCGCGCGGACCTCCTCTGCGGCCTGCGGCGGAGACTCCATGACCACACATCCTGCGGCCCCGGTCGCGTCCGCGGCCGACCGTTCCGCCGTCAGCAAGATCCCGAAGGTCGATTCGCGGACCGTCACACTCGTCGCCGCTCCCGATTCCGCGAGGTCGAAGACCAGCTCGCCGATGAAGCCGCCGAAGTCGAACAGGAAGACACGGTCGGTGAGCATACGCACCGGACCCCCGATGCCGACCACCGGGTCGATGGTGACCGTCACTCCGGAGTCCGTCCGCTCGAGTTGGATCGTGTCGCCGGATGATGATCGATATTCCCCGAGGTAGCAGGGCAAGCGATCCTCCGGAACCCCCTGACCCAAAAGGAGCCGATCGGAGACCTCCCCGTAGATGGTTCCCTCGGGCGCGCCGCTCCGGGCCATGTACCGGTAGACCGCAGCTGCGTCGCCATCCATTCCAGCTCCGACGAAAAGTCGAGCGAAATCCGACAGCTGCTCGATCCCGACGAGATAATCGGGGTCCGCCCGATCCACGAGATCATCGTAGTAGTCGAGCGCCGCTGGAACCCCACCATGCCTGTACGCACCGAGCAGGGCGTAGCTCGACGGCACGGGGCAGCGCTCTTTCGTCCCGGTAAGCCAACCGGTCCAGACGCATAGGATTCGCTCGATCGGGAAGTAGCCGACGGTGGAGTTCGTCAGGATCACCAGCCCATCTCCGGTCTGCGGCACCACACGGAAGTCCCCGCCGCCGCCGCTGTGACCGGCTACCAGCAGATCCCCGTCCAGCCGCCGGACCGAGTACCCGAGCCCGCGGCGGTTCCGAGCCGCGGGCACGGGCGTCAGCATGGAGTCGAGCGTGGCGGGTCGCAGCACGCCCACGCCCCCCGGCACACCGCCTTCACCCTCCAGGTGCGCCAGGGCGAAGGCGGTCAGATCTTCGAGGCTGGTGATGAGCGAGGACGAAGTGGCGACCCGGTCGGTCTCTGCCACGCGGCCCAGGGCGTCCATCGTCCGGGTCACCGGTGCCTCCGGCAGGGCCGGGCTGAAGACCGAATGGTGCATTCCGAGAGGACGCAGCACCTCGGCCTTCATGAACTCGGCGAACGGCCGGCCCGAGACCTCCTCGACGAGAAGCTGGAGCAAGGTGTATCCGCCGCTCGAGTAGATGAACCGCGTGCCGGGTTGGACGATCACCTCCAGTCGCCTCCCCTCGCCATCCGTACCGGACAGAACCTCTTCGATCGGCGGGAGGACCTCCTCCGCGGCGAACTGCTGCCGGCGTCCCCACGACAGCCCGGAGGTGTGGCTGAGGACGCGGCGCACCGTCACTTCGCGGTGATCGAATTCGGAGGGGGGCAGCCGCCACCTGGACAGGTATCGCTCGATGGGCTGATCCAGATCCATCCGCCCCGCCTCCACCAGGTTCATCACCCCCCAGGCGACGACCGGCTTGGCAACGGATTCCAGGTTGAACATGGTCGTGCCGCTCACGGTCTGCCCGGGGCCATCCACTCCCGCGGAGAACCGGCGTTCGACCGGTCGCCCCTCGTGGAAGACGGCCAGGGCCCATTCCCGAATCCCGGCCTCGACGAGAACCTCCGCCGCGAACCGGGCCAGGTCGGCGGGCGTCGCATCGAGCGTCGGGCGGACCGGCATGCGATGCCCCCCGGCCTCGGCCGGGATGCGCACGATGCCGGCGTCCGTGTCCGGAGCGGCGGCGGGTGGAGACTTCATGACCGCGCATCCTGCGGCCCCCACCAGTGCTACGCCGGCGAGTCCAGCCGCGAATCGCCTACTCATGAACACTCTTTCCGAAGTGAGCCCACGACGGGTGGATGGGGAGTGCCTCATCACTCCTCCGGCAGTTCGGCCAGCCAGCGGCGCATGACCGCCTCCAGCGCCGCCGGTAGAACGGCCCGCTCGATCCCGAGCGCGTCCATGAAGCCGAGGATGTCCTCGGACTGCGTGGCCACGTCGTAGCCCCAGC
>DATLFF010000104.1:0-2076 GCA_035524915.1 Gemmatimonadota bacterium
GCCGTGGTCCACGACCCCGAGCTGGTGATCCTCGACGAGCCCTTCAGCGGCCTCGATCCCATCAACCAGCAGGCGCTCCGCGGGATCGTGGCCGATCTTCGCCGCGAGGGCCGGACGATCCTCTTCTCGACCCACATCATCGAGCACGCCGAGCGGCTCTGCGACCATGTCTGCATCCTGGCCCGGGGCCGAGTCGTCGCCGCCGGGCCGATGGCCGAGGTCAAGCGCGCCCACGGCGAGCGGTACGTGGCGCTGACGCTCGAGGCGTGGTCGGACGCCGCCGAGGCGGCGGTCCGCGAGGCCCCCGGCGTCGACCGGACGACCCACGACGGGGCCACCTTCGAGATCCGGCTCGCCGACGGGGGCGACCCGGGAGCGCTCCTGCGGCACCTCGTCGACCGCGGGGTGGCGCTGCGCCGGTTCGAGGTCATGGAGCCGACCCTGCACCAGGTGTTCCTGGAGCGCGTCGGCTCGGTCCCGGAGGAGATGGAGGTCCCCGCCGGTGTGTAGACACGCGTTCGCTCGCCTTCGCGTCCGGCCGCGTCCGGCGTCCGATCTCCCGGCGTAGGAGCGGGCTCGTGTCCCGACTCCCGCGGGCCCTGGTCCTGATCCGGCGCGAGTTCCTCGCGTCGGTCCGGACGAAGTCGTACGTCCTGGGGACACTCTTCGGGCCCGCGCTGATCCTGCTCGTGATCGTCATGCCCGTCCTCTTCGCCCAGCTGGGCGACGCGCCGCGGATCGTGGTCGTGGACGTGGGCGACACCGGCCTCGGGGCCCAGGCCGCCGCCGCGTTGCGGAGCGAGGATCGCTACCGGGTCGAGCTCGTCACCCCGGACGCCGGCTCGGCCGACTCCGCCCGGGCCGCCCTCCGCGCGCGGATCGCGGCCGAGGAGATCGACGGCCTCGTCTGGGTCGACCCCGACGTGGTCGGCGGGGGAACGGTCCGCTACGAGGGGACCCACGCCGCGAGCTCGCGCGTCCTGCGCCAGATCCGGGGGGCGGTCACGCCCGCCGTCCAGGCCGAGCGCCTGCGCGCCGCCGGCATCGACCCCGGGGTCCTCGGCGAGGCGCTCCGGCCCGTCGAGATCGAGGCCCGGGGGGTGCGCCCCGAGCGGGACGCGGACGCGTCGGCGGACGCCATGGAGGCCGCCATGGCGGTCAGCTTCGCGCTCTACATGCTGATCCTTCTCTACGGGATGAGCGTCCTGCGCGGCATCCGCGAGGAGAAGGAGAACCGGGTCGTCGAGCTGATCCTCAGCAGCGTGCGACCCGAGCAGCTGATGGTCGGCAAGGTGGTCGGGATCGGGGCGGCGGGGCTCCTCCAGGTGACCATCTGGGTGGCCTTCGCCGGGCTCCTCCTCGGCTTCGGCGACCGCGTGGCGGCCGCCGTCGGGCTCGCCCTCCCCGACCTCCCGTCGGTGCCGTGGTCGCTGGGGGTGATCTTCCTGGGATGCTTCCTCGGCGGGTACTTCCTCTACGCCGCGGTCTACGCCGCCGTCGGCGCCACCGCCGGATCCGGGCAGGACGCCCAGAACGTCCAGATGATCGCCACCGCTCCGCTGATGATCGCGTTCTTCAGCCTGTTCGCCGTGATCGAGAACCCCACCGGGACGGTGGCGACGATCTGCTCGCTGGTGCCGCTCTCCTCGCCGCTGGTGCTCCCGCCCCGGCTGGCGCTGGTGCCCGTCCCGGCGTGGGAGCTGGCCGCGGCGCTGACGATCCTGGCGGGCTCGTGCCTGGCGATGCTGTGGGTAGGCGGGAAGGTGTACCGGGTCACGATCCTGGCGACCGGCCAGCGGCCGACCGTGCGCCAGCTCTGGCGCTGGATCCGGGCGTAGGCGGGCGGCGCCGGGGGATGGCCTAGCCGCTCTTCAGCCGCTCGATCGCCGCGTCCTCCCCGAGCACCACGATCATGTCGCCCCGCTTCAACACCGTCTCCGGCTCCGGCGCCAACCGCCGCTCCCGACCCGACGCGTCCACCCGCTCGATCGCCACCACGCTCACCCCCGTCTCCTCGCGGATCCGCGCCTCGCGGATCGACCGCCCCACCAGCCGCGGCGGCACCGGGATCTTCGC
>DATLFF010000105.1:0-12570 GCA_035524915.1 Gemmatimonadota bacterium
CCGAAGGACCGGAAGGGGGACGAGCGTCGGCCGATCTGGGCGGGGGTCGTGCCCCTCGCGCAGGCCGCCGGAGCGCCCGAGCCCGCGCCGGACCTCCCGGCCGGCATCGAGCCGCCGGGCTACGTCCGCCGGTACCGGCGCCGCGGGTAGGGAGCGGGTTCGTCCCCGGAACATAACGTTCTAGCCAGCCTTCCGTTCGAGTAACGATACGATACACATTCGCCTTCCGTCGGTCCGGTCTCGGCCCCCCTAAGTACCAATTCCACAACAGTTTATAAGATCCTCCGAAGTGTGGCACTCTTGTTGCATTGGTTTATCGGCACGTATCCGCACCGGACGTTCGGACGCACGGAGCCGCGCCCGGCAAGCGGAACTTACGAGAAAAGGAGACACGCGATGAGTTCGATCAGAATCATTCGCCACGGCCTGCTGGCCTTGACCGTGGTGGCGCTCGCGGGTTGCGAGCTCGACCGCAGCGGGCCGATCGGGGTGCAGAACGACCCGGTTCAGCCCCAGCTCCAGACGGTCGAGATCGACGGTGTCCGCCTGGTCCTGAAGCCCTACACTCGCCGCCTGGTCCCGGCCACCGTGTCGGCGGTCGTCATCGGATCCGACGGTGGCTCGATCTCGGCCGACGCCGGGACGCTGATCGTGCCCGCCGGCGCGCTCTCCCTGCCGGAGACGATCGTCATGGAGGGCTCGACGACCGACATCTGGAAGTACCTGTTCGGCCCGGCCGGCCTGCAGTTCGCCGCGCCCGCCACGCTGGAGATCGTCGTGGATCCGTCCCTGATGGACGGAAGCGACATCCTCCTGAAGGTCGCGGGTTCCGACGAGCTCGGCCTGGAGTGGGAGGTCATCGACGGCAGCTACTACGACGAGGGTCGTGGCGTCGTGGTGGCTCCGATCCATCACTTCTCTCAGTACGCTCTCTGCATAGAATAGCGGAGCAGCAAGGGAGAATCCGTTCGGATGCGCCATCGTACTTGACATGAGTGCTTCCGAAAGGCCTGGAACTCCCATGGAGGTGATGAGTTGTGAACCGGCTTAATGATCACAGCGACAGTCCAGGTCGCGTGACGTCGGGACTCGACAAGGTTCGGCAGGTATCGGCCAGAGCTCAGGCCGCGCTCGCTGAAGGACGAGTCGACGACGCGATCGAGGACTACCGCCAGGCGATCCGGCTGGCAGAAGAGCACGGCGCCACGGGCCCTGCGCTGACCGACGCGCATCGCGGCCACGCCGTCGCCCTGATGAGCCGATCGGACTGGCTGGAAGCGGAAGACGCCTTCCGCGAAGCTCTAGAGAAGGCGCAGGAGATTGAAGACGAGCTCCGGATCGGCCGGGCGCTCAACGGGCTCGCGGCCGTCGCCTTCGAACGCGGCGACTGGAGGTCGTCCGAGGCGTGCTACGACTCCGCCCGGCATCATGCCGCGATGGCCGAGGATCTCCGGCTGCTCGGACAGATCGAGCAGAACCTGGGGGCGCTCTACTCGGCGCGGGGCGAATACGTACGGGCCGAGGAGTGCTTCCGCGATGCGATCAAGCGCTTCGACGCCATCGGAGGCGATTTCTGCGCCGCCCGTACCTTGAACAACCTGGGTCTGTGCCTCATGAAGCAGGAGCGTCACGAAGAGGCCGTTCCGGAGTTCGAGATGGCGCTGGAGACCTGCCGCCGGCACGGCGACACCGCCCTGATGATCAAGGTGCTGATCAACAAGGGCCGCCTTTCGCTCCGCCGCAACCGCCCGACCGAAGCCCAGTCGTGCGCCTTCCGCGCATGGGAGATGGTGGAAGATCAGGCTCCGGGACCAGTCTCCGCCGGGGCGCTGTGTCTGATGGGCGAGATCGCGCGGGAGACGGGGGATTGGGTCAACGCCACGCACAATCTTCGACGCGCGCTGGAGCATTCGGACAACCGCAAGGCGCCGCTGATCGAAGCAGAGACGTGGGTGCAGATCGGCTACCTGAATCGGGACCGCGGCAACCTGTCGCGCGCCCTGAATTCGTGGCGGTTCGCCCGCCACCTGTACCGACTCCTGGGCGCGGAACTGGAAGTGGACGCGCTGCTGGACGTGATCGACCGGCACGAAGAGGCCTGGCACGAGAACGAGCAGATGGTCCGGGTCGCGGTCGGCGCCGCCTGAGCTGAGGCGCCGGCCGCCCCGAAAGAGGCACGATCAGATCGTCCGCGGGTCGAACCAGTACAAATACAGTTGCAATCCAGACAGTGACGCGGAAGAGTAGTCGGGTGCGGTTCGCCACCCGATCCTAGGGCTTCCCTGCTCGTGGAGTGCCGCTCGCCGCCCGCCCGCTCCGCCCAGTCCCCGCTCGTCGTAGACTTCGGCCGCCATGAGGCGCGCACCCCGCATCCTCGGCCTGGCGGCCCTGCTCCTGCCGATCCCCGCTCCCGCCCAGACCGGCGAGCCGTCGTCGCGCGCCGACTCGCTGTTCGCGGCCGAGTCGTGGGCCGAGGCGGCCACCGCCTACGAGGCCCTCGTGACCTCCGACCCGGCGAACGGCCAGGCCTGGTACCGGCTCGGCCACTCCCGCTACCAGCTCGAAGCCTTCGGCCCCGCCGCCGAGGCGTGGCGGCGGGCGGCGGACGCCGGCTTCGCGCCGGCCTTCTCGAACTACAACGCGGCCTCGGCGCGGGCGCGGCTGGGCGACGCCGACGCGGCCTTCGCCGCGCTCGAGGCGGCCGAGGCCGCCGGCCTCGCCCAGCCCGACCTGCTCGCGGGCGACGCCGACTTCGACGCGGTCCGCGACGACCCGCGCTACGCCGCCATCCACGCCCGCATGGAGGCCGCGCGCTTCCCCTGCCGCTCGGGCGACGTCTACGAACGGCTCGACTTCTGGCTCGGCACCTGGGACGTCTTCGACCCCCAGGGCCAGCGCGTGGGCCGGAACGTGCTCGAGAAGGACTACGGGGGCTGCACCGTGATCGAGCGTTGGGAGGACGCCTTCGGCGGCCGCGGCACGAGCCTCAACTGGTGGGACCCGGCGCTCGGCCAGTGGGTGCAGCGGTGGGTGAGCGACAACGGCCGGCTGGTCCAGATCGAGGGGAACCTCAAGGGCGACTCCATGGTCCTCCACGGCCACCAGATCGACCCCGCGGGCGCGGCCCAGGACTACCGCATGACGATCACGCCGAACGCGGACGGATCGGTCCGCCAGCGGATCGAGACCTCGGACGACGGCGGCGCCACCTGGACCACCGGGTTCGACGGCCGCTACGTCCGGATCGAGGCCGAACGCCCCTGAACCCCGAGCGTTGACTCGCGGTGCGGGTGGGGTAGACTGGAGTCCCCGTGCCCCCCATCGACAACCCCGTGGTGATCGCCTGCGCCGCCGACGAGCGCTACGTGATGCCGCTCGCGGTGATGCTGGCCTCCCTCACCGCCCGCCTCGAACCCTCGCGCCCGGTCTCCGTGTACGTCCTGAGTCGTGGTATCGCCGAGGAGGACCGGCGCCGGCTCGCGGGCTCCCTCCAGCGCGACGACGTGGATCTCCACTGGCTGGACGTGACGACGGGCGCCTTCTCGGATCTGCCGGTCTGGGGACGGATGTCGACCGCGACCTACCACCGCCTGATGCTCCCCGCGCTCCTGCCGCCGTCGATCGACCGCCTCATCTGGCTGGATTGCGACCTGGTCGTGAACGCGGACCTGGCGCGCCTCTGGGCCGAGCCGCTCGAGGGGTGGCACGCGCTGGCCGTCCAGGACATGATCGTGCCGTCGGTCTCCTCGCCCGACGGGATCGCGGGGCACGCCGAGCTGGGGCTGGATCCGGCGGCCAGGTACTTCAACGCGGGGGTCATGGTGGTGAACCTCGACCTCTGGCGGCGGGACGACGTGGCCGGCCGCGTGACCGACTACCTGCGGGCCCACGGAAAGGACGTCGTCTACTGGGACCAGGAGGGCCTCAACGTGGTGCTCGCCGGACGCTGGCGCGAGCTCGACCCGCGCTGGAACCAGAACGCGAGCGTCTGCGGGCGGAGCTTCTACCGGCCGCGCCACCTGGACGCCGACACCTACCGGAGGGTGGTGGAGGACCCGTGGATCGTCCACTTCAGCGGCAACCTGAAGCCCTGGGCGCTCCACGACACCGGCGACCCGGCGCGCGCACTGTACTTCCGCTGGCTGGACCGGACGCCGTGGGCGGCGTGGCGACCGGCGCGGACCGTCTGGAGCACCGCCGTGGCCGCCTACGAGAGGTCCCGCGCGCGGGACCTGATATACCCGGCGGAGAAGGGGGTCCTGGGCCTCGCGCGCCGGTGGAGCGCCGGGCGGCGGCGTCGTTCGCGGCGATCCGAGCCGACCCCGTGAGGGTCTTCCTGACGGGAGCGACGGGCTTCGTGGGCGGGCACCTCGCCCCGGCCCTCGTCGAGCACGGGCACGAAGTGAGCGCGCTGGTCCGCCCGGGCAGCGAGGGGGACGGACTCGAGCGGCTGGGGGTCCGCGTCGTGCGCGGGGACGTCACGGACCGCCGGTCGATGGATGCGGGGATGCGGGGGGTCGACGCGGTCTGCCACCTGGCGACGCTGCGCGGCGGCGCGACCGCGGGCGAGCACCGCGCCGTGACCGTGGAGGGCACGGAAAACGTGCTGCGCGCCGCGCTCAACGCGGGCGTGGGGCGGGTGGTGCACTGCAGCACGGTGGGCGTGCACGGCCGCCTGCGCCGGCTCCCCGCCGACGAGAGCGCGCCGATCCGTCCCGGCACCGCGTACCAGGCCGCCAAAGCCGAGGCCGAGCGGGTGGTGATGCGCTACCTCCGGCGGCACGGGCTCCCCATCGTGATCCTTCGCCCCACGGCGATCTACGGCCCCGGCGATCTGCGTTCCCTGAAGCTCTACCGGACCATCCTCTCCGGGCGTCTCGTGACGCCGGGCCCGGCCGACCACCCCTACCACGTCGTCTACGTGACCGACGTGGTGCAGGCCCTCCTCCGCGGCATGGACGCGCCGGACGCTCCGGGCGAGGCCTATCTGGTGGCCGACGGCGGGCCGATCCCGCAGATCGAGATGTTCCGGGCGATCGCGCGGGCCGGCGGCGGGGAGCTCCGCCGGCGCCGGCTCCCGGCCTGGCCGTTCACGCTGGCGGCGGCCCTGACCCCCACCCGCTCGCTCGGCCGTCGGGGCTCGTTCACCAAGAGCGTCCACTTCTTCACGCACCCGCGGTCGTTCGACATCTCGAAGGCGCGGCGCGATCTGGGGTACCGGCCCGAGGTCGACGCGGAAGAGGGCGCGCGGCGGACGCTGGCGTGGTACCGCGATCAGGGACTCATCCCCCGATGATCGGCCTGGAGCCGGCGCTCTCCGTCGTCCTGGTGACGGATCGCTACGAGACGATCCGGACCGTGATCGCCCATCTCCGGCGGCAGACGGTCCGCGAGCGGCTGGAGATCGTGATCGTGGCGCCCCCCGGGCAGGCGGTGAAGGCGGAGGGGGGCGAAGAGCTCGAGGGGTTCGCGGCCGCGCGCGTCGTGGAGGGGTCGATCATCCCGCTCGCGCGAGCGCGCGCCACGGGGGTGCGGGCGGCGAGCGCCCCGCTCGTCTTCATCGGGGAGACGCACAGCTATCCTCGACCCGACTGCATGGAGCGGTTCCTCCACGCCCGCGCGGAAGGGTGGCCGGTGGTCGTGCCCGGGTTCGCCAACGCGAACCCCGACGGCGCGCTGAGCTGGGCCAGCTTCGTGGTCGACTACGCCGGCTGGTGGGAAGGACTGCCGCCGGGCGAGATCGAGCACGCGCCCTGCTACAACACGGCGTGCGACCGGTCGGCCCTGCTCGAATTCGGGGACCGCCTGGAGAACGCGTTCTCGCACGGCGACGACTTCCTCGAGGGGCTTCACCGGCGGGGACACCGCATCTACTTCGAGCCCGCCGCCATCGTCGAGCACCTAAACGGCTCGACCCGCGCGTCCCTGAAGCCCCGCTACGGCATCGGCCGGATGCGAGGCGCCGATCGCGGGGAGCGCTGGCCGGCGTCGAGACGGGCGGTCTACGTCTTCGGGGCCCCGCTCATCCCGGCGGTCCTCTTCTGGCGGCTTAGGGCCTCGCTCGGGCTCCTGCGAAAGCGGACCCGACTGCCTCGCGGGACGCTCCCGGCGGTGGCGGGCGTGCTCGCGATCGCCGCCTGCGGAGAGATGGTGGGCTACGCGATGGGCGCCGCGCCGGGGATCGGCGAGAAGGTGGACGACTTCGAGATCCACAAGCTCCGCTTCACTCCCGCCGGCGCCTCGACATGAAGCGCGCGGAGCCGGCCGCGGGTTCCGCCGCCCGCCGGGAAGCGCCCGCGGACCTGTCGGTGGTGCTCGTGACCGACCGGTACGCGACCATCCGGGACATGGTGGAGCGGCTCCGGGCCCAGACGGTCCGCGACCGGCTCGAGCTGGTCCTGGTCGCGTCCGAGCCGGTCACGATCGCGGAGGCGGAGTCCGACCTCGAAGGGTTCGCCGCGGTCCAGGTGGTCGCGGTCGCGCCGGGCACGACTCTCGCCGCCGCGCGGGCGGCCGGGATCCGGGCCGCCACGGCGCCCCGGGTCTTCATCGGCGAAACTCACTGCTACCCTCGTCCGGGGATGGCCGAAGCCCTGATCCGGGCCCACGAGGAGGGGTGGGACGTGGTCGTCCCGTCCTTCGGCAATGCGAACCCCGAGGGCCTCACGAGCTGGACCGGCTTCATCGCCGACTACGGTCCCTGGGTGGACGGCGGCCTCGCCGGCCCGATCGACTACGCGCCGTTCTACAACGTCTCCTACGGCCGCGACGTGCTCCTCGAGCTGGGCGACGGCCTCGCGGCGGCCCTGGGTCACGGCGACGAGATGCTGGTGTTCCTCCGCTCCCGCGGGCGCCGGATGTACTTCGAGCCGGGCGCGCGGATCGAGCACCTCAACCTGGCGCGACCGGCGCTCGGACTGCGCGAGCGCCTGCTGGCCGGAGTCCTGATCGGGGGGACGCGGAGCCGCCGCTGGGGCTGGCCCCGGCGGCTCCTCTACGCGGCGGCCTCGCCGCTGATCGCGGGGGTCCTGGCCGCCCGCGCGGTCCGCTCCTGGAAATCCATCCGGGGCCGGGTCGAGCTCCCGCTGGGAACCCTGCCCGGGCTGATCGTTCTCGCCGGCGTCCAGGCGGTGGGGGAAGCGGCCGGCTACGCGCGGGGGGCGGGCGCGGGCGCCGCCCGCACGATGGAGGACTACGAGATCCACAAGGCCCGGTACGTGGAATCCCCGTGACCGGCCGACCGGGCTCCACGGTGCGGGTCGGCGTGCTGGGCTGCGGCGAGATCGCGCGCTACGCCCACCTGCGGCTCCTCGGCCGCATGCCCGGAGTGGCCCTGGTGGCGGCCGCGGACCCCGATCCCGAGGCGCGCCGCCGCGCGGAGGCCATGGGCGTGCCGGTCCACGCCACGGCCGAGGAGCTGCTCGAGCGCGAGGACCTGGACGCCGTCGTCATCTGCGCGCCGACCGGGGTTCACGCCGATCTCGCGCGGGCCGCCGCGCGGACCGGGCGCCACTTCTTCGTGGAGAAGCCGCTCGCCACCACGCTGGAGGACGCGCGGAGCGTGGAGGCCGAAGCCCGCCGGGCGGGCGTGCGCGCGGCGGTCGGGTTCAACCGCCGCTTCCACCCGCTCTGCCGGCAGGCGCGGGACCTCCTCGCCCGCGGGACGATCGGTCGCGTGCGGACCGTCGTGACCGCATCCTGCGAGCCGGCGGCGCCCGGTAGGACGACCTCGTGGCGGGGGAGCCGGGCGAGCGGCGGCGGCGTGCTCCTCGACCTCGCGTCCCACCACCTCGATCTCCTCCGCTGGTTCCTGGACGACGAGGTGGTCGAGGTGTCGGCGTCGCTCTCCTCCGACGAGGCGGAGGACGACTCGGCCCGGCTCGAGCTGACCATGGAGGGCGGTGCGAAGGTGCACGGCGCGTTCTCGTTCCGCGGCGGCTACGCCGACTTCCTCGAGTTCATCGGCGAGGAGGGGAGCCTGCGGGTGGACCGCCACCGGCCCGCGCTGGATCTCCGGCGGCGCCGTCGCCGGGGGTACGGGATCCGCCGCGGGTGGATCGTTCCTACTCCAGATGTAGTCAACTGGCGCACCACCCGTGTCTTCCGGCGGGTCCGCGAGCCCTCCTATGGCCGGTCGCTCCGCGCGTTCGTGGAGCGGGTCCGGGGGCGCCCGTCCGGGCCCTTGGCCACGCTGGCCGACGGCGTCCGCAACGTGGAGATCGTGGTGGCGGCCGAGACGTCGGCCCGGGAGGGCCGCCCCGTCTCCATCGCGCCGCCCGCGGAGGACTGAGCCCGTGCGCGTCCTCCTGATCACCGACTGGATGCGGAACTGGGGCGGCGCGGAGTGGTACACGACCGCGATCCGCGAGGGGCTCCGCGCCCGCGGCCACGACGCGCGGCTCCTGACCAGCGACGTGGCTCCCGAGGCCCGCGCCACCGCCGACTACCTGGCCCGCGGCTCCACCCGGATGGCGGCTCAGGCGTTCCTTCAGGTGGTCAACCCGTTCGCGGCGGCGGCCGTGCGGCGTGCCGTCGGCTCGTTCCGGCCCGACGTCGTCCATCTGGCCATGATCGAGCACCACCTCTCGCCGGCGGTCCTGGCCGTCCTGGGGGACGTGCCGGCGGTCCTCACCGTCCAGGACTACAAGCTCGTCTGCCCGACTTCCTGGAAGCTCCTGCCCGACGGCGCCGTCTGCACCCAGCCCGCCGGCGCCGTCTGCTGGCGCGGCGGGTGCGTGGGGCTCCCCCACTGGCTGCGGGACCGCCCGCGCTACCGCCTGCTGGAGCGGGGGATCGGGCGCCTGGACCGGGTGCTGGCGTGCAGCCGCACGGTGCAGGCGGAGCTGGCCCGCGGCGGCATCGCCGCGGACGTCCTGGCCCACCCGGTGCGCGCGCCCGGCCCCGGGTTCCGCCGGCGCCCCGCGGCGGAGCCCGTGTTCGTGTTCCTCGGCCGCCTGAGCCGCGAGAAGGGGCTGTCGCTCCTCCTGCGGGCGTTCGCCGCGATCGGGCCGGGGGCGCGCCTCCGGATCGTGGGCCGGGGTCCGGAGGGACCCGGCCTCGAGCGCCTGGCGCGCGAGCTGGGCATCGCGGAGCGGGTCACGTTCACCGGCTGGGTCCCCCCGGAGGAGGTCGAACGCGAGCTGGCCGACGCCTGGGCCCTGGTCGCCCCCTCGCTCCACTCCGAGCCCCTCGGCCTGGTCGCCCTCGAGGCGATCGTCCGCGGTGTCCCGGTGATCGCCAGCGCCCTCGGCGGGTTCGCCGAGACGATCGAGGAGGGGACCACCGGACTCCTCTTCCCGAACGGGGACGGGCCGGCCCTCTCGGCCGCGATGGAGGCCGTCGCCGCGGACCGGGCGTTCCCGGAGCGCGGGATCCCCCCCGAAGCCGCGCGCCGAGCGGCCGAGGAGCACGACCTGGGCCGGCACGTCGAGGCCCTGGTCGAGATCTACCGCGGCCTGACGGAACGCGGCCGCCGAGGGGCGGCGTGAGGATCCTCATCGTCAAGTTCGCCTACCCGCAGTACCTGGCGGAGTACCATCGACGCCACCCGCAAGCCCGGCGAGAGACGTACGCGGAGCAGAAGGCGGCGTTCGATCACGACGCCTTCTGGTGGGGGGACTTCTGGTCGCACGCCCTGGCGCCCCTGGGGCACGAAGTCACCGAGATCGTCATGAACGACGAGCCGCTCCAGCGGGCCTGGGCCCGCGAACGCGGCACGCGGGTCGCCCGGCTCGACTGGATGCTGCCGATCCTCCGCGCCCAGGCGGCCGACTTCCGCCCGGACGCCCTGTTCATCCAGAGCTTCCGCGGACTGCGGTACGAGTCCCTGCGGCGGATCCAGGAGGGGTGCCCCTCGATCCGCCGGACGGTGGGCTGGTGCGGGGCCCCCCCGGTCGATCGCGACGAGTTCCGCGCGTGCGACGTCGTGCTGTCGTGCGTGCCCGAGATCGTCCAGCAGCTGAGCCGGCTCGGACACCGTGCCTTCCACCTCCATCACGCGTTCGACCCGCGAGTGCTGGAGCGGCTCGGTCCCCGGAGCGGCGAGAGCGTCGAGCTGAGCTTCGTGGGGAACGTCACCAGCCAGGACATGTACGTCGACCGGGTGGACCTGCTCCGCCGGATCGAGCGCGAGATCCCCGTGCGCGTGCACACGTTCCTCGGTGGGGGCGCGGCCACGCGCCTGGCGAAGACGACCGCCGGGAAGGTGGTCTACCCCCTGTCGCGGGCCTTGGAGCGCGCGGGGGTGGGCCGCGCGGTGCTCCAGTCGCTCCCCGTGATCGGGCCCGCCGCGACCTGGTCCGGAAGCCCGCGCTACCGGCGCGCCCCGGTCACGCGGCGGAACCTCCGCGGGCCGGTCTTCGGCCTGGAGATGTTCCGGCTCCTGCGCGACTCGAAGGTCACGCTGAACGTCCACCGCGCCGAGACACACTCCGCCAGCAACCTGCGGATGTTCGAGGCGACCGGCGTGGGCACCTGCCTCCTGACGGACTGGAAGCCGAACCTGTCCGAGCTGTTCGAGGTGGACCGGGAGGTGGTGGCGTACCGGAGCGCGGAGGAGTGCGTGGAGAAGGCGCGGTGGCTGCTCGATCACCCGGCCGAGCGGAAGCGGATCGCGCGGGCGGGCCAGGAGCGGGCGCTCGGGGAGCACACGTTCGCGCACCGGGCGCCGGAGCTGGATCGGGTGCTTCGGGCGGGGTGATCTGCGCCTCCCGTGGGGGCGCATGGTTCACAGGGATCGCCGTCCGTCCGGGATCTCGGCCATGTAGGCCTCGATGTCCTGGACGCGCGTGGCCTCCACGCCCCGGGCGATGGCGGCCTCGATCTCGGGGCGGGCCGTGGCGTCGGGATCGCCCCCCGCGCAGGACGCCGCCAGCAGGCCCCCCCACAGCGATCCCCGGCGGGCCCGGTAACGCCTCCGGGAGATGGGACGAATGGACCGGGATCGCCCATCAGGGGAAAATCTACCCGCTGCCGGGCTGCCCGGACCCGCCCGAAACTTTCCACAGCCCCGCAACGTTTTGATCCCCAAGCGCGTCTATATCGATAGGACGCCGGCAAGGATCCGCGCGGCGGGGGATGGCAAAACGCGACGCCCCGGAAACCGGCCCGGCGCCGATGCGCGGCGAGGTACCAGTGAAACGCGCGGCCGGGGGTGCGCGGCCGCGCGGGGTCGATCATAGAGCGGGGGCCTCCGTCCTCGCTGGCCGCCCTGGCCTACAGGGGGGATTCCACGGGGAATCCCCTGGGGGCGGTTTCGGAGGCCCCCGATACATCATTTCTACCCGATTCCCGGGTCGCTTTCAAGTCCCCCGCCGGCCGCGGGGCATCGCGCTTGCATTGCAGGGGTGCATCACCGGGTTCCCCCGCGCCCTACCGCCGCGTGCGGAAGGCGCGGATCTCTCGACGTGGAGAGGACTTCCGTGCGGTCGGTTGACACCCTGTCCGAGGGGTGTAAACTTGTTGACCCCCGTCCGAACGGTCGAATCTCGGAAATCTGAGGCCCATGGCCGAGCGCTTCGCACCCGAAGCCGAGATCAGCGCCCTTCTCGAGATGGTTCGGGGGGTCGAGCGCGTCACGGTGGAAACCTCCCGGAACGGGGAGCTCGAGGGGATCCGGATCGAGATCTCCCCGGACTCGCCGCCCCGGCAGATCGTCCGTGACGTCGAGAGCGCGCTCGTGTCCGGGCTCGGGTTCACGGTGGACCACAAGATGATCCGGGTCGCCGTCTCCGGCCGCCGCGGGCGCAACGACGCGCGCGGGGACCGCTCCCAGTGGGAGTTTCCGGCTCAACTCTTGCAGCATAAAGCCTCTCCGGCGCTGACGGTCCGCGTGACTCCGGATCGCGTGCGCCTGAGATCGGTCCGCATCGACCCCGACGGCGAACTCTACTGCCGGGTCACGGTCGAGCTCGAGGTGGAGACCGAGCGGCACGAGGCCATGGTGCGGGAGGCCGACACCCGGCAAGCCCGGCTCCTGGCCGCCGGCCGCGCCACGATCGCCGCGATCTCCCGCACGTTCGAGCGGGAGACCGCCATCGCCCTGGAGGGGGTCGAGGAATTCATGATCTGCGACGAGCCCGCCGTGATCGCGAGGATCCAGTCCCGCAGGGGCCTGGAGACGCGGTCTTTTCACGGTGCCACGCTCGTCGACGGGCATCCGCACCACGCGGCCGCACGCGCGGTGCTGGACGCGCTCAACCGCTACTGGACGGCGGAAGAGACGACGCGTCCGAGTTCAACCCGAGCCTAAGGAGGTATGGGGCCGATTCTTACAACCGAGCACTGAGCCGAGCGGTTAAGCACTAGCAGTCCAACCGAGCGGAGCGCACCGCGCCGTGAGCGGAAACGGCGCCATTGTCCATCCGAAAGGAGGAGGTGACGCTCATAATGCTAGCTCCAATGGCTCAGCCGGCGCTCGAAAGCAGCCCGGCATTTTTCCAGCAGTTGCTGTGGTTGTTCTCAGCGCTGATGCGCTTTGGTACCCACGCAACCCTTGGCTAGCCAAGGGTAGATCGTGTGAGTCGGCCCCTAACGCCATGAATCAAATCATATCCTCAACAAATCAAAAAC
>DATLFF010000106.1:0-3178 GCA_035524915.1 Gemmatimonadota bacterium
AGGACCGGCGGTACGTGGAGCGCTACTCGGCCGAGCAGCGGCGCCTGCTCGACGTCCGGCCCGGGATCACCAGCCCGGCGACGCTCGTCCATCGCCGCGAGGAGGCGCTCCTGCCGGGTCCGGACTGGGAGCGCCTCTACGTGGAGGAGATCCTCCCCCGAAAGCTCGCGATCGAGCTCGACTATCTCGATCGCCGCACCCTCGCCAGCGATCTCGCGATCATGCTGCGCACGGTCGCGAGCCTGTTCCGCCGGTGAGCGCGGAGCCGGCGCTTCGACCCGCCCCGCCGGGCGGCCTATATTGCCGCGCGGAATGAGCCGGCTGGTCATCGGGATCGCGGGCGGGACGGGGTCGGGCAAGACCACCGTCGCGCAGAACATCATGAAGCGTCTCGCGCTCGACGCGGTCGCCGTGATCCAGCAGGACGCGTACTACCACGACTTGGCGGACCTCGCTCCCGCCCAGCGCGAGCTGCAGAACTTCGATCATCCCGACTCGATCGAGGCGCGGCTGTTCGCGAGCCACCTGCGGGGGCTCAAGGAAGGACGCATCGCCGCCCAGCCCGTGTACGATTTCACCGCCCATACACGGAAGGAAGAGACGATCTCCATCGTGCCGCGCGACGTGGTCATCGCCGAGGGGATCCTGCTGTTCCACTTTCCCGAGATCCGGGAGATCCTGGACGTCCGCATCTTCGTGGACACCCCGTCGGACATCCGGCTGCTGCGCCGGATCCTGCGCGACATCCGGGAGCGGGGGCGGACCCTGGAGTCGGTCACCGAGCAGTACGTCCGAACGGTCCGGCCCATGCACGAGGAGTTCGTCGAGCCGTCCAAGCGCTGGGCGGACGTGATCATCCCCGAGGGAGGGCACAACGAGATCGCGATCGACATGGTCGTGAGCAAGGTCCAGCTGATGCAGGAGCTGTCGCTGTGAGCGGCCGGGCGCGGCGGGCGCTGATCACGGGAGTCACCGGACAGGACGGGTCCTACCTCTCGGAGCTCCTGCTGGAGAAGGGATACGAGGTCCACGGCATGGTGCGCCGCGCCTCGACCGAGAAGTTCGAGCGGATCTCCCACCTGAAGGACCGGCTCGTGCTCCACCAGGCCGACCTGCTGGACCAGCTCTCGCTGATCTCGGCGCTGGAGGCCGCCCGGCCCAGCGAGGTGTACAACCTGGCCGCCCAGTCGTTCGTCCCCACATCCTGGTCGCAGCCGCTGTTGACGGGGGAGTTCACCGCCCTCGGAGTCACCCGGATGCTCGAGGCGATCCGGCAGGTGGACCGCTCGATCCGCTTCTACCAGGCGTCCTCGAGCGAGATGTTCGGCAAGGTGCGGGCGAGCCCGCAGGACGAGGAGACTCCGTTCTATCCGCGCAGCCCGTACGGCGTGGCCAAGGTCTACGGCCACTTCATCACCGTGAACTACCGCGAGTCCTACAACCTGTTCGCGGTGAGCGGGATCCTGTTCAACCACGAGAGCCCGCGACGCGGCCTCGAGTTCGTGACGCGGCATGTGTCCGACGGCGTGGCCCGGATCGTCCTGGGGAAGGCCGACCACCTGGCGATCGGCAACCTGGACGCGGAGCGCGACTGGGGCTACGCCGCCGACTACGTGGACGCGATGTGGCGGATGCTCCAGCGGGACGAGCCGCGGGACTACGTGGTCGGCACGGGAGTGACCCACACGGTGCGGGACCTCTGCCGGATCGCCTTCTCCCATGTGGGGCTCGACTGGGAGGACCACGTTCGGCAGGATCCGACGCGCCTGCGCCCCGCGGAGGTGGACCACCTGCGCGCGGACCCCGCCCGGGCGCGGGAGGAGCTGGGGTGGTCCCCGACGGTGGATTTCGACGGCCTCGTCCGGATGATGGTGGACGCCGATCTCCGCCGATTGCGGGGCCCGGGGGCGTGAGCGGCGGGCACGGTCGCGGCGTGCTGCTCGTGGGGAGCTTCCCCCCGCCTGACGCGGGATCGGCCCAGCCCTCCGACCTGCTGGCGGCGTTGCTGGCCGAACGGGGATGGAGGGTGCTGGTGACGTCCCGCCGCCGTGGGCGCGTGGGCAGCCTGGCCGACGCCCTGGCCACGATCTGGCGGCGTCGCCACGAGTACGACGTGGCCCAGGTGGACGTCTTCAGCGGCCGCGCGTTCCGCCGCGCAGAGGCGGCCTGCGCGCTCCTCGGCCGGCTGGGGAAGCCGTTCGTGCTCACCCTGCACGGCGGCGGCCTGCCGGCCTTCGCCCGCCGCCGGCCGGCGCGGGTGGCCCGCCTGCTGGCCCGCGCCCGCGCCGTGACGGCGCCGTCGACCTGGTTGGCGGGGGAGCTGGCGGCGCTCCGCCCCGACATCCAGGTGATCCCCAACCCGCTGCAGCTCGAGCGCTATCCCTTCCGCCCGCGCGCGGGCGCGCGGCCCGAGCTGATCTGGCTGCGGGCGTTCCACGCGGTCTACGATCCCGAGCGCGCGGTCGAGGTGGTGGCGCGCCTGGCGGTCGAGCGTCCCCGGCTCCGGCTCACCATGATCGGGCCCGACAAGGGAGACGGCAGCCGGGCGCGGGCGATTCGCGCCGCCGAGCGGCGCGGGGTCGGGGACCGGATCCGCTGGGCCGGGGCAGTGCCCAAGGCGGAGGTGCCGTCGCGGCTCGACCGGGCGGACGTGTTCCTCAACACCAGCACCGTCGACAACGCCCCGGTCAGCGTGCTCGAGGCGATGGCCTGCGGCCTCTGCGTCGTGAGCACCGACGCCGGGGGGATCCCCGAGCTGGTCGAGGACGGAGTCGAAGCCCTGCTGGCCCCGGTCGGCGACGCCGGGGCCCTGGCGGCGGCGGTCGGCCGGATCCTGGACGATCCGGACCTCGCCGGCCGGCTGTCCCGCGCCGGGCGTCGCCGGGCCGAGGCGAACGACGCCGCCGGAGTCGTCCCGCGCTGGGCGGGCGTCCTGGTCGGCGCCGTGCCCGAGGCGGTGGAGGCTTGAGCTCGACCTTCGGCGTGGTCGACCTGCACAGCCACCTCGTCCCCGGGGTGGACGACGGCGCCGGCACTCCGGAGGAGGCGCTGGAGGCGATCGGGCGGATGGCGGAGCAGGGCGTCACCGCGATCGTCACCACCCCGCACGTCGATGCCAGCCTGATCGCCCGGCGCGAACCGTTCGAGCGGGTGCAGCGGATGGTGGAGGAGCGCTGGG
>DATLFF010000107.1:0-2881 GCA_035524915.1 Gemmatimonadota bacterium
CCTTGTCGAGCTCGTCGGCCGTCACCGGGATTTCGCCGATGATCCCCCGCATCTCCCGGGCGATCTCGATCATCGACTCCTTGGTCTTGTCGGTCTGGACCGGCGCGTAGGCGGTGAACGGGCGCGGGCCCGCCGCGTCGAAGACCAGTGTGCGGGCGCCGTAGCTCCAGTGCTTGTCCTCGCGCAAGTTCATGTTGATCCGCGAGGTGAATGAGCCGCCGAGGACGTGGTTCATCGTCTCGAACGCGATCTCGTTCGGGTTCGCCTTGGGCGACGCCACGTGGGCGGCGAAGATCACGCTCTGCGAGGCGCCGGGGCGGTCCATCAGGTAGATCGACTCGTCCGCCAGCCGCTCCACCGGCCCCACGTTCTTGGCGGGCACGTCGTCCGCTTCCCAGCCGGCGAAGGCGCGCTCGAGCGCGGGCTGGAGCTCGGCCATCGACACGTCGCCGACCACGATCAGAGTGGCGTTGTTCGGCTTGATCCACGTCCCGTGCCAGGCGATGAGATCCTCCCGCGACATCCCCTGGACGCTGGCCACCGTGCCCGAGCCGGTCAGCGGCTGGTCGTAGGCGTGGCCGGCGGGGTAGAGGAGACCGGGCAGGAGCCGGAGCCCCATCGCCACCGGCTGGTTCATCTCGTTCCGGATCCCGACGAGGGTCTGCTGCTTGAGTCGCTCGAAGTCGGTCGCCGGGAAGGACGGGTTCGTCACCACGTCGGCGTAGAGCGCGAGCGAGGGTTCCAGCATGTCCGACAGCGCGTTCATCGTGACGGTCGAGGCGTCGAGGTCGGAGCCGACGAAGAGCTGCGCGCCGAGCCGGTCGAGCTCGTCGGAGATCTCGAGCGCGTTTCGCGACGCCGTCCCCTCGTCCATCATCGCCATCGCCAGGTTCGCCGTCCCGGTCACGCCGCCCTGATCGGAGGCGTAGCCCGCGTCCAACAGGAGCTGGAGCCGCACCAGCGGCAGGTCGTGGCGCTCCACCAGGATCACGTCGAGCCCGCTCGCCAGTTCGGCCGTCTGCACGTTCGGGAACTCGGCGGCCGGGATCGACTCCGGATACGGCAGGCTGGCGCGGTCCACCGCCGACTCGCCGGCGGCGAGCTCGGGGAACGGATGGACCTCGAGCACGTAGACGCCATCGGATAGCCAGTCGCGGGCGACGGCGCGGAGGTCACTCGGGGTCGCCTGAGCGGTCCGCCGCAGCGTCCGCTGGTAGGCGTCCGGGTGCCCGCCGTAGACCTGGCTGGTGGCCAGGATGTCGCTCTTGCCGCCGAAGCCGCCGATCCGCTCGATCCCCCGGATGAACGACGCCCGGTAGGCGTTCTGGGCGCGGTCGACCTCCTCGTTCGTGGGTCCCTCCTCCAGGAACCGGGCCAGCTCCTCGTCGATCGCGGCCTCGACTTCGCCGAGCGACACCCCCGGCTTCGCGTCGGCCTGGATCCGGAACTGGCTCCCGATCTCGCGCCCGATCACGAACGCGCTCACGCTGGTGGCGATCTGGTCGTCGTAGACCAGCCGCTTGTAGAGCCGCGAGGTCTTGCCGGAGGCGAGCACGTCGGAGACCAGGTTCAGGTGGTCGAACTCCGGCGTGTCGATCGGCGGGATGTTCCACGTCTTGTAGACCCGCGCCTGGGGAACCCGGTCCTGGACCGTCTGGCGGTGCTCGCCTACCATCCTGGCGATCCAGATCTCATGCTTGGCCGCCGGCGGGCCCGGCGGGATCCAGCCGAAGAAGTGCTCGACCCTCCGCCGGACGTCCTCCGGGTTCACGTCCCCGGCCACCGCGACCACCGCGTTGTTCGGGCCGTAGTAGGCCTTGAACCACTCGTGGACGTCCTCCAGCGCGGCGGCGTCGAGATCCTCCAGGGAGCCGATCGTGGTCCACGAGTAGGGGTGCTCATTGGGATAGGTGTTCTCGGTGAGGAGCTGGCGGGTGATCCCGTAGGGCTGGTTGTCGCCCTGCCGCTTCTCGTTCTGGACCACGCCCCGCTGCTCGTCGAGACGCGCCTGGTCGACGGCGCCCAGCATGTTCCCCATCCGGTCCGACTCCATCCACAGCGCCAGGTCGAGCGCCGGGGTGGGGACGTTCTGGAAGTAGTTGGTCCGGTCGGGGTTGGTGGTGCCGTTCATGTCGGTCGCGCCGACCCGCTCGAACGGCTGGAAGTAGTCGTCGTTGAAGTTCTCGCTGCCGTTGAACATGAGGTGCTCGAAGAGGTGCGCGAAGCCGGTCTTCCCGAGCCTCTCGTTCTTCGACCCCACGTGGTACCACACGTTCACCGCCACGATCGGCGCCTTGTGGTCCTCGTGGACGATCAGGGTCAACCCGTTGTCGAGGACGTACTTCGTGAACGGGATGTCGATGCCGGCCGAGCCGTCCTGGGCGAGCGCGGGCGCAGGGGCGCCGGCGACCGCCGCGGACAGCGCGAGGGCGAACAGCGCTCTGCGGAGGTCCATGGAGATCTCCCGTCGGGGTGCGGAGGGATGGGGTGGACTCGGGGAATATCCGCGGGGAGGGCGGACTCCGCCACTCCATCCTCTGTCGGCCGCGGTACCGACGTCGCCGACCCTTCCGAGGGACCTACCGCGGCCGTCGCCACCGCTCCCGGCGGAACGCTTCGAGCTCCCGCCGGAGCGGCTCCCACCAGGCGCGATCCCGTGCCATCTCCAGCGCCTGCTCGTCGGCGAGGAGACGCTCGACTTCGCGCGCGTCCCCGTCCAGGGCCACGCGGACCGCGGGCCGCCGAGCTGCGGCGGTCTCCGCGGCCGAAGGGAAGCGCTCGGCGCACTCGACCAGCAGCTCCGGCGTCCGGAGCTCCTGGAGCCAGAACCCGATGCGTTCGTCCGACGGGGACTCGTAGAAGTGGTCGTAGTCGGCCTCGA
>DATLFF010000108.1:0-12319 GCA_035524915.1 Gemmatimonadota bacterium
GGTCTCGCCTCCTTCCTGCGACAATGGTCCGGGACACGGTCCCCGACCCCGACGCTCCCTTTATGCGTACGCATATCTTTGTAGAACCCACGCCCCAACGTAGGAGCTCCTTATGAGCGCTGAAAAGACCAAGGCCGCCGCTTCTTCCGCTTCCGCCGCTTCCGATTCCGCCGCGCTCGGGATGGGGAAGGTGGTGCAGGTGATCGGGCCTGTTATCGATGTGGAGTTCGCCGCCGAGGAGCTTCCCGAGATCAACACCGCCCTGCGGGTGGACCACGAGGGCAGTGGGGACGGCGGCGAGCCGGTTCACCTGACGGCGGAGGTTCAGCAGCATCTGGGCCGGAACCAGGTTCGCGCGGTGGCGATGAGCTCGACGGACGGCGTGGTCCGCGGCATGGAGGTGGTGAACACCGGCGCCCCCATCCAGGTGCCGGTCGGCGAGGAGACGCTGGGCCGGATCTTCAACGTGCTGGGCGAGCCGATCGACGAGCTGGGCCCGGTCGACGCCAAGGAGACCCGCTCGATCCATCAGGACCCGCCGGACTTCCCCGACCTCGAGCCCAAGACCGAGCTCTTCGAGACCGGCATCAAGGTGGTCGACCTGCTCGCGCCGTACGTGAAGGGGGGCAAGACCGGCCTTTTCGGCGGCGCCGGCGTGGGCAAGACCGTCATCATCATGGAGCTGATCCACAACATCGCCACCGAGCACGGCGGATACTCCGTGTTCTCCGGGATCGGCGAGCGGACGCGCGAGGGGAACGACCTCTGGCTCGAGATGAAGGAGTCGGGCGTCCTCGAGCGTGCCGTGCTCTGCTACGGGCAGATGAACGAGCCGCCGGGCGCGCGCCTCCGGGTGGGGCTCGCCGGCCTCACGATGTGCGAGTACTTCCGCGACCAGACGGGGACCGACGTCCTCTACTTCATCGACAACATCTTCCGCTTCACCCAGGCGGGCTCGGAGGTCTCGGCGCTCCTCGGCCGGATGCCGAGCGCCGTCGGCTACCAGCCGACGCTGGGGACCGAGATGGGCGAGCTCCAGGAGCGGATCACCTCCACCAAGCGCGGCTCGATCACGTCGGTCCAGGCGATCTACGTGCCGGCCGACGACCTGACCGACCCCGCGCCGGCGACCGCGTTCACCCACCTGGACGCCACCACCACGCTCTCGCGCCAGATCGCCGAGCTCGGCATCTACCCGGCGGTGGATCCGCTGGACTCGACCAGCCGCGTGATGGATCCGAACTACGTCGGCGAGGAGCACTACCGAGTGGCCCGCGAGGTCCAGCGGATCCTCCAGCGCTACAAGGACCTTCAGGACATCATCGCGATCCTCGGCATGGACGAGCTGGCCGAGGAGGACAAGGAGCTGGTGAACCGGGCGCGGCGGATCCAGCGGTTCCTCTCCCAGCCGTTCCACGTGGCCGAGGCGTTCACCGGCCGGCCCGGCCGCTACGTGCGGCTCGAGGACACGATCCGCTCCTTCCAGGAGGTGGTCGAGGGCAAGTGGGACCATCTGCCCGAGCAGGCCTTCTACATGGTCGGGACGATCGACGAGGCGGCCGAGCAGGGCGAGCGCATGGAGCGGGGCGAGTCCATCTGATGGCGGAGCGCGGCGGACGGCTGCAGGTCCGGGTCATCACCCCCGAGCGAGTGGCGTTCGATGGCAGCGCGGACTCGCTGGTGGCGACCGCCTACGACGGCGAGTTCGGGATTCTGCCGGGCCACGCCCCGATGATGGTGGTGCTGGGGATCGGCGAGTTCCGGCTGCGGACCGGGGACCGGATCGAGTGGTTCGCGATCGGCGAGGGGTTCCTGCACGTGATGGACGACGTGGTCACGGTGCTCACGCCCTTCGCCGAGGCGGCCCGCGAGATCGACGTGGAGTCGGCTCGCAGACTCGAGCTCACCGCGGCCGAGAACCCGCTCCTGCAGGGCTCGATCCTGGGCGACGAGCAGCGGAAGCGGCTGGCGCGGATTCGCGAGCGGGTCGCGAAGCGGGCCGGCTAGGCGCCGGCTCCGCGGGGGCCGGATGCCCGATCTCCGCCGGCGCGGGGCCTCGGAACGGGCCTTCTCCCCATCTTTCCACCGATTGTCTACACGATATCGACGGTCGAAGGCCGCGCGCGCACCCGGCGAGGCGCTTTTACCGGGTCCGGCGGCCGCTCCGCGGGACCGGGACCCCACCTCGCCGCCAACTTGTGGATAACTGTGGACAATCTCGGGTCGAACCTCGGACGTGACCAGCCAATAGGGTGGCGCGCAATGACTTACACTGTTTCAGCCCGGATCGGCCTCGCCGGGCCTATGCACAAACGGGGGCGTGAGCCACCGTCAATTCTTTAGCGAGCGAACCCGCGGATCGGGCTCGGCGGCCTTCGTTTCCGCACCCCGGATCCGGGCCTCGTCGGCCTCGGTGTACTCCATCCGGCAGTTCCCCTGGAAGAAGACGCCCGGCTCGATCACGAACGAGCGGGTGAGGACATCTCCCTCCATCCGCGCCCCCTTCTGGAGCTCCACCTGCTCGGTCCCCAGGACCTCGCCCTGGAAGGACCCCGCGATCACCACTTCCCGGGCCCGGGCCTTTCCGCTGAAGGCGCCGGTGTGGCCGATCACCAGCGTGTCGCCCACCTCGAGAATGCCGCTGAAGCTGCCGTCCAGCCGGAGGGTGCCCTCCACCCGGGCCGTCCCCTCGCATTCGACGCCGGCGCCGAGGAGGGAGTTGAGCCCGCCGTTGCTGTGGTTCTTCCTGGTCATGTGGTCCTCCCTAAGGGAGATACGGTCCAGGGTCCACCGCCCGCCCCCCGCGCCCCACCTCCACTACGAGGTGGGGCGCGGAGGATCGGCCGCTGTTCCCGCTGTAGGCGATCGTCTCGCCGCGCTCGACTTCGTCGCCGCGCTCGGCGAGGATGATCTCGTTGTGGGCGTACATCGTCTGGAAATCCTCCCCGTGGTCGAGCACGACGAAGTGCCCGTAGACCGGGTCGACCCCCTTCTGGCGGACCGCCCCGTCCGCCGTCGCCACGACCGGCGTCGAGACCGGTACGGCGATGTCGATCCCGGGATGGCCGTCCACCCCGCTGAAGTTCGCGGTGACGAATCCCTGGACGGCTAGGGGGTAGGCCGACGGAACCCCCGGGCTGCCGCTCGGCGCGGGGGGCGGCTCCCCCGCGTCCGCGTCCGAGTCGGCCTGCGGGGCGAGCTCCTCCAGCCCCGCCATCCGCCGGATCTGCTGGAGGGCGCGCTCGGCCTGCTCCAGGTGCGCCCGGAGCGTCTCGACCTTGGCGTTCTCCTCCGCCAGGGTTTGGTTTTCCCGCTCGAGCAGCCCGACCCGGGTCGCCCGGGCCGCCACCCGCCCGTAGGTCAGGACGGCCACCCCGGTGAGCGCGAGGATCAGGACGCCCAGGCCCACCAGCACCCTCAGCCGGCCGTACGAGACGCGCAGCCGCCGGACGTTCCCCTCGTCGTGGGGAACCACCAGCAGGGTGAGGTGCTTCTCCGTCACCCGCCGGCCCCGAGCCGCCCCACGAGCCGGTCCAGGTCGTCAAAGGAGTAGAACGCGATCTCGATGCGGCCCTTGCCGTCCTTCCCCGCGTGCAGGCGGACCTTCGTGCCGAGAGAGCGCTGGAGCTCCTCCTCGAGGCGGGCCCGCTCGAGCTCCTGCGTCCGTTCCGGCGCCGCGGCCTCCCTCGGGCCGGCGTTCTCCTTCCGCACTCGCCGCTCGAGCTGGCGGACCGACCACCCCCGCTCCGCTGCCTCGCGGGCGAGGCGGGCCAGGCCACGCCGGTCGTCGAGCCCGAGGAGCGTCCGGGCGTGGCCCGCCGAGAGGTTCCCGCCCTTCACCATCTCCAGCACCGGCCCCGGCAGGTCGAGCAGACGGAGGGCGTTGGCGATCGCGGGCCGGCTCTTCCCCACCCGCCGGGCGAGGTCCGCCTGGGTCAGCTCGAACTCGTCCAGCAGCTGCCGGTATCCGGCCGCCTCGTCAATGGGGTCGAGGTCCTCTCTCTGGAGGTTCTCCACCAGGGCGATCTCCAGCATCTGCCGCTCGTCCACCTCGCGCACGATCACGGGGACCGTCGACAGGCCCGCCTGGCGGGCCGCCCGCCAGCGGCGCTCGCCCGAGACCAGCTCGTACCCCCCGTCCCGGCGGGCGACGATGAGCGGCTGGAGCACTCCCTGTTCGGCGATCGAGGCCGCGAGCTCCCCGATCGATTCCTCGTGGAACGTGTGGCGGGGCTGGAACCGGTTCGGGGAGATCCGGTCGACGGGGATCTCCCGCACCCCGGCGTCGGGAGATCTCCCCGCGGCGCGGTCGGACTCCACGGCGGTCTCCCCGAGGAGCGCGCCGAGCCCCTTGCCTAGCCGCTTTCGGGTCGGCATCGCTCGATCACCTCTTCCGCGAGTTTCATGTAGCTCACCGCCCCCGGGGACAGGATGTCGTAGAGCAGCGCGGGCTGACCGAAGCTCGGCGCTTCCGACAACCGCACGTTCCGAGGGATGACCGTATCGTACACCTTTTCACCGAAGTGCTCAACCGCCTCTTCCCCGACCTGACGGGCGAGGTTCAGCCGGCTGTCGTACATGGTCAGGAGCACCCCCTCCACCTCCAGGGCCGGGTTCAGGCTCCGCTGGACGATCCGAAGCGTGGCCAGCAGCTGGGAGAGCCCCTCCAGCGCGTAGTACTCGCACTGGATGGGGATGAGGACCGAATCCACGCCGGCCAGGGCGTTCACCGTGAGCAGCCCCAGCGACGGAGGGCAGTCGACGAGCACGAAGTCGTAGCGGTCCCGCACGGGGGCGAGGGCCTCCCGGAGGCGGTGCTCCCGGGCCAGCTCGTTCACGAGTTCGATCTCGGCCCCGAAGAGGTCCACCGTGGCCGGGACGAGATCCAGGAAGGCGATCTCGGTGGGGATGATCGCGCTCTCGAGGGGGGCCCCTCCGACCAGGACGTCGTAGACGCTCCGCTCCAGGGCCCCCTTGTCGATCCCGAAACCGCTGGTGGCGTTTCCCTGGGGGTCCAGGTCCACCAGGAGGGTCCGCCGCTCCGCGGCCGCCAGGCTCGCGGCGAGGTTCACCGCGGTGGTCGTCTTCCCCACTCCTCCCTTCTGATTGACCACGGCCATCACGCGGGCCCGGTGGGTGGTTTCACGTGAAACACCCGGGATGCCCCTCGTTTCACGTGAAACGAGGTCTTCGGCGGTGACGGGAGGGTCGTCCTCGAAGGCGCCCTGGAGCTCGGCCTTCAGCCGTTCGCGGGCTTCCTTCGGAGTGACCTCGCCGGTCGTGGCGTCGGCGGTGGGGCGGTCGGGGGTCACCGGCGGACCGCGGAGAATTGTTCGATGTCGTACCACTTTTCCGCTCCCCGGCCGCGACCCGCGCCCGCCGGGGAGCGCGCCCTCATCCGGCCGGAGCCTCCTCGAGCTCCGCCCCCAGGCTCTGCCGCCGGATCCACCACTGCTGGGCGAAGGTGAGGAGGTTCGAGAGCGAGTAGTAGAGCACCAGCCCCGCCGCCAGGTTCAGGAACACGAACGTGAGCACGATCGGCATCACGTAGACCATCGCCGACATCTTCGGGTCGGTGGTGGTGATCTTCGAGGAGGCGAACATGGTGAGCCCCATGAAGACCGGGAGGATGTACCAGGGGTCGGGCTGGGAGAGGTCCGGCAACCAGAGAAAGGGCTGACCGCGGAACTCGATCGTCGCCTGGAAGACGAAGAACAGGGCGAAGAGGATCGGCATCGGGATCAGGTTCGGCAGGCAGCCGCCCAGCGGGTTCACCTTCCGCTCCCGGTAGAGCTTCATGGTCTCCTGCTGCATCCGCTGGGGGTCGTCCTTGTAGCGCTCCCGGAGACGCGCGATCTCCGGCTGGAGCTTCTGCATCTCCTGGATCGAGCGGAACGATTTGATCGTCAACGGCCACAGCACCAGCCGCACCAGCACCGCGAAGACGACCAGGACCAGGCCGTAGCTCGGGATGAACTGGTGGAGCCACAGCATGACCACCACGGTCAGCTTGGCGAACGGGTCGATCATCCAGCGGATCCAGGACCACCCGTACTGCTGGACCCCGTCGAGTCCCTCGTTGAGCTCGGCCAGCCGGCTGTACTCCTGCGGCCCGAAGTAGAGCCGGTAGCCGGCGCGGCCGTCCTCGATGGGGGCGGCGATCAGCATACCGATGTTGGGGAGGGAGTCGGTCTCCCCCTGCACCGTCAGGGCCGTCAGCCCGGGGCCGTCCGGCGACGCCAGCAGGGCCCCCAGGAAGTACTTGCTGCGCAGGCCCGCCCAGTCGATCCGGCCGGAGTAGGTGGCCGTCTCCCCCTCGTCGACGTTCTTGGCCTGGAGCGAGACGATCTCCCCCTCCACGCGGGCGACCGCGCGGAGCTGATCGTAGTCCTCGCGCGGCTTCTTCTCGTTCGAGTGCAGCCGGGGCGAGATCCCGGTCACCAGCACGCCGTCGTGCGGCCGACCCAGCTGGAGCTCGTAGTCGATCACGTAGGTGTCGGGGTCGAACCGGTACGTCTGGACCATCGACCCGTCGGAGTCCCGATACTCGAGCCGGAGATCGCGGGAAGCGTCCCCTTCCGCCAGCCGGATCAGGGAGTCGCTCGGCAGGAACACGTGCTCGCCGATCGCCAGCCGCACTTCCCCCAGATCCGCCGCGCGGCGCAGGAACGCGCCGTCGGGCGGCACGAGCGCCACGGCGGACGTATCGGTGACGAACGAGGGGTAGCGGACGAGCTCGACCTGCGCGAGGGTGCCCCCGAGGGGATCGATCCAGACCCGGTAGAGCGGGGTCTCCACGCGCACCGTGCCGGGCGGCGGGCGACCCTCGAGGAGGACGTTCCGCATCCCGCCGGCCGGCGGGGCCGCGGTGTCCGCCGCCGCGGCGGTCGTGTCCCCGGCTGCCGGCTCCGGAAGCGGGCTCGGGGCGTCGACCGGATCCCGCCCGGTGGGGGCCAGGGGCGAGCCGGCGTCGGGGAGCGCCGGGTCCGCTACAACCAGACTTGTATCGGCGGGAGCGGGCTCGGTCACCGAAGGGGCCATCCGGCCGTACCACCACTGGCTCCCCACGAGCACGGCGGCCATGAGCAGGAAGGCGATCAGGATGCGGCGCTGCTGCCCCTCCATCGCCCGCCCTCAGGCCCCGGCCGCCCGGCCGTTGGGCGAGATCTCCGCCCCGGCGACCGGCGGCACGGGGTCGTACCCGCCCTCGTGCCAGGGGTGGCAGCGGAGGATGCGGCGGGCCCCCAGCCACACGCCGCGCACCGCCCCGTGGCGCTCGATCGCGGTGGCCGCGTAGGCGGAGCAGCTCGGCGTGTACCGGCACACCGGCGGCATCCAGGCGGTGAGGAGCTGGTAGCCGCGAATGGCGATGATCAGGGCTCGCTTCAGGATGCCTCGGGTGTCGCGGTGTCGGGTGGCGCTTCCACGCGCTCGGCCAGCTCACCGAGTGCGGCCCGCAGCCCGGCGAAGTCCATCTCGTAGGCCGGCGGTCGGGCCCGGACCAGGTAGTCGAACGGCGCGCCCGACGCCAGCAGGATCTCCCCGGTCAGCGACTTCAGCCGCCGCCGCAGGAGGTTCCGCCGGACGTTGGTTCGGCCAAACTTCGGGGTCGTGCAGGCGGCGCGCGACACGCGCCCCGCCGCGGGACACCAGTACAGGTCGAGCGCCGGACCGCGCGCACGGCGCCCCGCCAGCAGCGCGGCGATCTCCTTGTTCCGTGTGATGCGGCGGTCGCGCGGAAGCTGTCCCATTCCGGGGGTCGAAGACGATGTGTCGGAGGACGCCGGGGGCGCGGTAGCACCGCCGGGCGTCCGCCGGCCGCTACCGCCGCTTGCGGGTGAACTCCGCCGAAACGGAGAGCTTGGCGCGCCCCTTGCGACGGCGCCGCGCGAGCACCTTGCGGCCGTTCTTCGTCTTCATGCGGACGCGGAATCCGTGCTTGTTGCGGCGCTTGCGACGGCTCGGCTGGTACGTGCGCTTCATCTCGATCTCCCCCCGGGAAAGGCCGGCGCGACCGCGCCTCCCACGGCATGAACTTCGATGTATAGTACGGAAAACGGTCGGCCAATGTACCCGCCCGCCGTCCCGCGAGTCAACCGTCTTTCGGCCGGGGGGAGGCCCGGGAAGCGCCTCGCGAGAAGCCTGGCGGGGGGGCCGCCGGCCGGGTCCGAACGGCGCCTCGACCTCGAAATGGCGCGCGTTCCCGCGGCCGATGCACGGAATGGTTGACACCCCGTCGGCACGTCGCTATGATCCACTTCCCTCGACGCACTGCACTCGTTTCCGGTCCATCCATCCCGCGGAGCTCCGCCTTGCCGTCAGCCGAACTGACTCCGCCCGAAGTGTGGTCGCTCATCCTCGAGGAATCCAAGAAGGTCGTGAATCCCCAGACCTTCGAGACGTGGCTCGAGCCGACCTCCGCCGTGGCCATGACTTCCGACCAGCTCGTCGTATCGGTGAAGAACCGGTTCGCCGCCGATTACATCGAAGGCCAGTACGGCGCGGTGCTCTCCGACATCGCCGGAGCGCTCTTCGACGACGAGATCGCGATCGTCTTCCAACCCGCGGACGGCGCCCAGGTCGAGCCGGCCGCGCGCTCCGCGCCGACCGGCGGACTGGCCGGCCGCGCCACCGACACCTCGCCGGCGGGCCCGGGCGTCGGAGCCAATCTGGGGATGCAGCTCAACCCCAAGTACGTGTTCGACGCCTTCGTGGTGGGCAACTCCAATCAGTGGGCTCACGCCGCTTCGATGGCGGTCGCGGAGACTCCGGCCAACGCCTACAATCCGCTGTTCATCTACGGTGGCGTGGGACTCGGCAAGACCCACCTCATGCAGGCGATCGGGAACGTCTCGCTCGCGTCGGGAAAGCTCCCGCGCGTCTGCTACCTGTCGGCCGAGCAGTTCATGAACCAGATGGTGGAAGCGCTGCAGCACAACAAGACGCTGGATTTCCGCAACAAGTACCGGCGCATGGATCTCCTCCTGATCGACGACGTCCAGTTCCTGCAGGGCAAGGACGCCACCCAGGAGGAGTTCTTCCACACCTTCAACGCTCTCTACGACGCCCACAAGCAGATCGTCCTGACGAGCGACCGCCCGCCCAAGGAGATCCCCACGCTCGAGGAGCGGCTGGTCTCCCGCTTCGAGTGGGGCCTGGTGGTGGACATCCAGCCGCCGGACCTCGAGACCCGCATCGCGATCCTTCAGCACAAGGCGGCCAAGAACAACCTCGACGTGCCGCAGGACGTGATCCTGTTCATCGCCAAGTACGTGAAGTCCAACGTCCGCGAGCTGGAGGGATCGCTCATCCGGCTGATGGCGCACTCCAGTCTCAACGGTTCCGACATCACGATCGAGTCGGCCGAGGAAGTGCTGAAGAACATCCTCACCCACGAGATCATCCGCGTCACGGTGGACCGGATCCAGCAGGTCGTGGCGCAGGAGTTCGGCGTCACGATCGAAGGTCTCAAGTCCCGCAAGCGCACGAAGACGCTCACGGTGCCCCGCCAGTACGCGATGTTCCTCTGCCGCCAGCTCACCGATCTGCCGCTGGTCGAGATCGGCCAGGCCTTCGGCGGACGTGACCACACGACCGTGATCCACGCCTGCGACAAGATCGAGCGGGAGTGCGGCAGCAACCGGCCCACCCGGCTTCGGGTGGAGCAGCTGCGGGCGCGCATCGCGTCGTGATCGGCGCTGTGGACCGTCTTGGGGACGCACCGGGGAGGACCGGGGAGGACGGGGGACGACGGCCCCGCTCTCCGCAGCCGTCCACAATTAGAGGGCCTTCGTCCCCAGGCCGAACGCTGTCCGGAGACGCTCCACGGGAGGTGGTTTTTCGTATGGCGCCGCCACGGAAGGGCGGTGGACAAACGCTCCGTCCACATCCGGGCGGCCCCTACTACTAGCACTGAGATTGAAATAGCTTCGTAGGATCAGAGATCCCGTTTGGGGAAAAGCCCGCGGCCGACGCCGGAAACCCGACGACCCGGAGGGGAGAAACGCATGCGCTTCACCATCGGTCAGAGCGAGCTGCTCGACGCGCTCAGCGCGGTCTCCAACGTGGTCCCCGCCCGGACACCGCTCCCGATCATCGGGAACCTGCTCGTCGACGCGGCCGACGACGCGCTTTCGCTGTCGGCCACCGATCTCGATCTTTCGGTCACCATCCGGACGCCGGCCAGCGTGGAGACATCGGGACGCGTGACACTCCCCGCGCGGAAGCTCGCCGACATGATCCGGGCGCTCCCCGCCAGCCAGGTCCGGGTGCAGGGCGAAGGCGAGCACGTGACCGTGGAGTGCGAGAGCAGCCGGTTCAAGGTGCACGGCCTGCCTGCCGAGGACTTTCCCACCTTCCCCACGCTCGACTTCGAGGGAGGGATCCCGGTTGCCGCCGGGGACGTCGATCGGCTCGCCGCGCACACCAGCTTCGCGGCCTCGACCGAAGACACCCGGCCGATCCTCAACGGCGTGCTGTGGGAGATCCGCGAGGGGACCATGCGGATGGTGGCGACGAACGGTCATCGCCTGGCACGCTATTCGATCGAGGTGGACGGGTCGGGGGGGACGTCGCGGGACGTCATCGTACCTCCCAAGGCGCTGGCGCAGGTCGCCCGGATCTTCGCCTCCGACGACCCTCTCTTGGTGGCGTTCGACGACAAGCAGATCGGGTTCCGTGGCGAGCGGGGAGTGGTCTACAGCCGGCTGATCGAGGGTCCCTACCCCAATTACGAGCAGGTCATCCCCCGGGACAACGACAAGACCATGCGGGCCGACAAGGAGCGCTTCGCGAGCGCGCTCCGGCGGATGGCGGTGATGGCCAGCGACCAGACTCACCGCGTGCGGCTGTCACTGGCCGAGGACACGCTGAAGTTCTTCGTCTCGACTCCCGACGTGGGCGAGGGCAGCGAGCAGATGCCGGTGGGCTACGAAGGCGAGCCGCTGGACATCGGGTTCAACGCCGCCTACCTGCTGGAAGTGCTCCGGGCCATCGACGCCGACGAGGTCGAGATGACGTTCAAGGCACCCGAGCGCGCGGCGCTCCTGCAGCCCGCCGGAGAGGCCGACGGATCGTATCTCTGCCTCGTCATGCCGCTGCGACTCCAGGAGTAGTCGGGCGGTCCGCGTCGCGGAGCGATCGAACAGGTTCGACCACGTTCCAGAACCCCCCTCCCCGGGGTCTTTCCCGTTGCCCTGAAGCCTATGCAGGCATTACATTTATGGGTGTTCTTCCGGCCGTGTCCATACCCTCGGTGCGACTGACCGAAGTTCGGCTCGACAACTTCCGCAACCTGGCCTCGGGAACCCTCGAGGTTCCGTTCGGCGGGGCCGTGCTCGTGGGGGACAATGGCCAGGGAAAGACGAACCTTCTCGAGGCGATCCAGTACCTGGCGGCCTTCCGCTCTTTCCGCGGTGTCGGGCACGGCGACGCGATCGCGTTCGGGAGCGAGCACTTCCGGGTGCAGGGGCACGTGGAGTACGCCGATGGGCGATCGCGGACGGTGGCGGTGGCGGCCGATCGGCAACGGCGCAAGATCGTCGTCGACGGGCGCGAGGCCGACCGGCCCGGCGAGGCCCGCGGAGCGCTCCTGACCGTGCTGCTGAGGCCCTCGGACCTGGCGCTGGTGGACGGGGAGCCAGCCGTCCGCCGTCGCTGGCTGGACGCGCTCCTCGCCCGCGCTGCGGCCGGCTACGCGCGCGCGCTCCGCGAGTACGACCGGGTGCTGCGCCAGCGCAACGAGCTGCTGCGCGGACCCGAGCGGGCCGCCGCGCCGGTGATCGAGTCGTGGGACGAGGCGCTGGTGGCGGCCGGTGGACCGCTGGTCGAGGCGCGCTCGACTCTGGTCCGCCGGCTCGGCGGCCGCTTCGACGAGGTGGCTTCGGCCGTGGCCGGCGACGGGGCCGTGCGGGGCTACGGCCTGGAGTACCGGCCCCGGCCCGGGCCGGCGGACGACTTGGCGGGGCTCGCCGCGGCCTGGCGCGCGGCGCTGGTGGAGCGCTACCGGCGGGACCGCGCCCGCGGCTGGACCTCGGTCGGGCCGCATCGGGACGACCTGGCGCTCTCGCTCGGCGGGCGGGCGCTGGGCCGGTTCGGCTCCCAGGGCGAGCGGCGGACGGCCGCGATCGCGCTGCGGCTGCTGGAGGCCGAGGTCCTGGAGGCGGACACCGGCCACCGGCCGGTCCTCCTTCTGGACGACGTGTTCACGGAGCTCGACGCCGAACGCGCGGCCCGGCTCCTGGAGTGGCTCGGCGACCGGCACCAGCGGTTCATCACGTCGCCGCGGGCGCTGCCCGGCGTGGACGGCTCGCTCGCCCGC
>DATLFF010000109.1:0-3800 GCA_035524915.1 Gemmatimonadota bacterium
CCCGATCTGCTCCGCCGCGTGGGCGCCGAGGTCGACTGCCTCCACTGCGAGGTGGACGGGACGTTCCCGAACCATCACCCCGACCCCACCGTGGACGAGAACGTGGTCGACCTGAAGGCCCGTGTCGTCGAGATTGGAGCCGAGGTCGGGATCGGCCTCGACGGCGACTGCGACCGGATCGCCGCGGTCGACGAGACGGGGCGGCTCGTGCGGGGCGACCAGCTGACCGCGATCTTCGCCCGCGAGCAGCTCCGCCGGACCCCGGGCGAGACGATCCTGTTCGACGTCAAGTCGTCCCGCGCGCTGGCCGAGGACATCGAGGCGCACGGCGGCCGGCCTCTCATGTGGAAGACCGGCCACTCGTTGGCCAAGCGCAAGATGATCGACGACGGCATCGTCTTCGGCGGGGAGATGAGCGGCCACCTGTTTTTCTTCGACGGGTGGTTCGGGTTCGACGACGCGATCCTCGCGGCGTGCCTGCTGTGCGGGATCCTGTCGCGGTCCGAGTCGTCGCTGGCGGCGATGGTGGATTCGCTGAACGCCTACGCCTCGACCCCCGAGGTGCGGATCGAGACCACCGAGGAAAAGAAGTGGAAGATCGTGGCGGACGCCCTCGAGTGGTTCGGCGAGCGGTACGAGATCTCCGACATCGACGGTGTGCGGGTCGACATCCCGGGAGGATGGGCGCTGCTGAGGGCTTCGAACACGCAGCCGGTCGTGGTGGCCCGGGCCGAAGGCCGGGACGAGGAGAAGCTCCACGAGATCCTGGCCGTCCTGGACGCGTTCCTCGAACGGCACGGCTTCACGGGGGTGCAGTGGCGGTGACACCGTGAGGCGGAGCGGCGGACTGATCGTCGGCGGGATCCTGTTCGCCGTCTTCGTCGTCGTGGCGGCCGCGGTGGAGATCGCCGTCGACGCCCTGTGGTTCGAAGAGCTCGGCTTCTCGGACGTCTACTGGACCGCCTTCAAGGCCAAGCTACTGGTCCGGCTCGCGGTGGGGCTCGTCCTCTTCCTCTTCTTCTTCGTCAACCTGCGCGTGGCGGCGACGTCGTTCGGATCGATCCGCCGGCGGATCTCGATGTTCGAGATCCACGAGGAGATCCCCACGCGCTACCTGAATCTGACCGCCCTCGGGGGCGCGGCCTTCCTGGCCTTCCTCTTCAGCGCGGCGGTGGGTGGCGCGTGGTTCGAAGTGCTGGCGTGGCTGAACCGCGGCCCGTTCGATCTGGTGGAGCCGCTGTTCGGTCGCAACGTGGGCTGGTACGTGTTCGCGCTCCCGGTCTACCGGATGTTCCAGAACCTGGCGTTCCTGGTCCTGATCGCGACGCTCGTGATCCTCGGGATCGTGTACGTGACGAGCGGCGGGCTGGAGATCGTCGAGAACCGGATCCGCTTCCGCGACAAGCCGCTGCGCCACCTGGCGGTGAACGTGGCGCTGCTGTTCCTGGTCCTGGCGTGGGGGTACCGCCTGGACCTGGCGGAGCTGGTCTACTCGCCGCGGGGGGTGGTCTACGGCGCGTCCTACGCCGACGTCCACGCCCAGATCCTGGGGTACCGCGTCCTGGCGGCGCTGGCGCTGGCCGGGTTCGGGATCGCGGCGTGGGATCTGATCCGCGGCCGCTACGGGCTCACCCTGACCGCGATGGGGGCGATGATCCTGGGGATGATCGCTTTCCAGGGCCTGTATCCGGCGGCCGTCCAGCAGTTCCAGGTGGAGCCCAACGAGATCGACAAGGAAGCGCCCTACATCGCCCGCAACATCGCCCACACCCGGCGCGCCTACGACCTGACCGGGATCGAGGAGCGCCCCTTCGACGTCCTGCCCGGCACTCTGCCCGGCTCGCTGGCGGAGGCCGAGGAGACGCTCAGGAACATCCGGCTGTGGGACTGGCGGCCGCTGCTGGACTCCTACAGTCAGCTCCAGGAGATCCGACTCTATTACGAGTTCGAGGACGTCGACGTCGACCGGTACGACCTCGGCTCGGGTCCTCGCCAGGTCATGCTGGCGGCGCGCGAGATGGCGGTCGAGGAGCTGCCGGCCAACGTCCAGACGTGGCAGAACCAGCACCTCATCTTCACCCACGGCTACGGCTTCGTGATGAGCCCGGTCAACGAGGTGACGCGCGAGGGCCTGCCGGTCTTCTACGTCCGCGACATCCCGCCGGTCGTGCCCGACAGCCTGGCCGGCGCGGTCCGGATCGACCGGCCCGAGATCTACTACGGGGAGCGCACTCACACCTACGCGCTGACGGGTACGCGGACCCAGGAGTTCGACTACCCGCTGGGGGACCAGAACATCTACACGTCCTACGCGGGCCGGGGCGGCATCCCCATCCAGGCCTTCTGGCGCCAGGTGCTGTTCGCCTGGTACCTGGGCTCGCTCAAGATCGTGCTGACCGAGGAGATCACGCCGGAGAGCCGGCTCATGCTCCACCGCCAGATCCAGCAGCGGGTGCGCCGGATCGCGCCGTTCCTCGAGTACGACGACGACCCCTATGCGGTGGTCGTGGACGGGCGGCTGCTGTGGGTCCAGGACGCCTACACGATGACGGCAGGGTATCCGTACTCCGAGCCGGTGGTGGCGTTCGACGGGCGGCGGCGCCTCAACTACATCCGGAACAGCGTGAAGGTGGTGGTCGACGCCTACCACGGGTCGGTCACGTTCTACGCGTGGGACGAGTCCGACCCGATCCTGCGGACCTACGGCCGGATCTTCCCGACGCTCTTCACGCCAGCGTCGGAGATGCCGGAAGACCTGCGGGCCCACATGCGCTTCCCGGAGGACCTCTTCTCCATCCAGGCGGAGATCCTGCGGTCCTACCACATGGAGGACCCGAAGGTGTTCTACAACCGGGAGGACCTCTGGAACATTCCAAACGAGATCTATCAGGGCCAGCCGACCCAGATGGTGCCCTACTACGTGCTGCTCCAGCTCCCCGACGACGACGCGCTGGAGTTCCAGCTGGTGCTGCCGTTCACCCCGAACCGGCGCGACAACATGATCGCGCTCCTCGCCGCCAAGAGCGATCCCGACGATTACGGCCGGCGGGTGGTCTACGAGTTCCCCAAGGACCGCCTGATCTACGGCCCGATGCAGATCGAGGCGCGGATCGACCAGGACCCGGTGATCAGCGAGCAGATCACGCTGTGGAGCCAACAGGGATCCAGCGTGGTGCGGGGGAGCCTGATGGTCATCCCGATCGGCCACAGCGTCCTGTACGTGGAGCCGCTGTACCTCCAGGCCCAGCAGAGCCGGCTGCCCGAGCTGCGGCGGGTGATCGCCACCTGGGGGACCCACATCGTGATGGAGCCGACCCTGGAGGACGCGATGATGGCGCTGATCCGCCGGATGGCGGGGGACGAGGTTCCGGCCGATGCCGGCGCGTTCGGCGAGACGATCTCAGAGGTCCCCGCCGGCGAAGACGCCCCGACCGTCGCGCCGAGCCGCGCCGACCGCGGGTTGGCCGCCGACGCCCGCGCCGCCTACGACCGGGCGGTCGCCGCCCAACGGCGGGGCGACTGGGCGGCGTCCGGGGAGGCGCTGGAGGAGCTCGGCCGGATCCTGGATCGGATGAGCGGGAGCTGATTCGGCGCTGCACACGAGCATTGCACATGCGGTGCTCGGACGCGTAGATTCACCGCATGAAAGACCGGATCCACCTCATGGTCCGCGAGGACGAGAAGCAGCGCTACCGGACGAGCGCCGAGCGCGGCGGACTGTCCCTCTCCGAATGGCTGCGGGCCGCGGCCGCCGAGAAGCTGGCCCGGGAGTCCCCCCGCCGCCGACTCGACACGGTGGA
>DATLFF010000110.1:0-2343 GCA_035524915.1 Gemmatimonadota bacterium
GGCGACCGAGTCGATGTCGAAGGCGCGCAGCAAGCACAGCGGCATTTTCGGCGGGGGCGCGCTGTTCGTGACCTCGGGCGTGTACTCCGGCCAGCCGGGGTCCAGCGAGAACGCCTTCGCGCCGCTGAACAACGACGGCACGACGGAGCCGTGGAACGGCGCCACGGGCGCGGAGATCATCGCCGCCGAGATCGGGATCTCGCTCTACAACCAAGCGGCGGTAACTTTCCTCGACAGCGACGGCACGGGCCACGTGCTGGTGCTCGGGGGCGCGAGCCGGTCGGCGGAGGGCGAGCCCTCGAGCGCGGTGGTTTTCTACTGATCGACGCCGCGTCGACCGACGGCCCGACGACCGTTCGCGGTCGAGGCCCGGGAGGCCCGGGGGCGTACATCGCCTCCGGGCTTTCCTGAAAGAAACTCAGGGCGCCGTAGCGCCCTCTCCCGTTTCCTACGACGGGGTCCGCCGTAGGCCGGTGGAAGACTTGACACCGCCGGCATTATTGTAGGAACCCCCTTCGCAACGATGAGGGGATTTTGTCCCACACCGCGCAACCCGGGAGCCCGCCATGACCCGGCCGGACCGCCCTGACTGGCCTGCGATCCCCTACGACTCCTGGAGCGGGACGCTCGCCACCGTGCACATGTGGACGCAGATCGTCGGCAAGGTCCGACTGATGCACGCCCCGCTCGTGAACCATTGGTGGGACAGCGTCCTCTACGTGACCGCCCGCGGACTGACGACCTCAGCGATCCCGCACCCGGCCGCGACGTTCGACATGGAGTTCGACTTCGTGGAGCACGTCCTGAGGATCCGGGTCGCTGGCGGCGGAGAGACGGGGATCGACCTGAAGCCCGGGTCCGTGGCGGACTTCTATGCCGGCCTCATGGCCGCGCTCGAACAGCTGGGCGTCCCGGTCACGATCCGCCCCACACCCAACGAGGTGCCGGAAGCCGTCCCCTTCGACCGCCAGACTGAGCCCGGCGAGTACGATGGGGAGGCCGCGCGGCGCTTCTGGCTAGCACTGCTCCGGATGCACCGGGTGTTCGAGGAGTTCCGGGCCCGGTTCCTCGGCAAGTCCAGCCCGGCCCACTTCTTCTGGGGCGCACCCGACCTGGCGATGACCCGCTTCAGCGGGCGTCCCGCGCCCGAGCACCCGGGCGGCTTCCCGAACCTGCCGGACTGGGTCACGCGCGAGGCGTACTCGCACGAGGTGAGCAGCGCCGGCTTCTGGCCCGGGTCCCCGGACATGGACGCGGCCTTCTACTCGTACGCGTATCCGACGCCGGAGGGATTCGCGGATGCCCCCGTCCGGCCCCACGCCGCGTTCTGGAGCGCCGAGATGGGCGAGTTCTTCCTGCCCTACGAGGCCGTGCGCACGGCCTCGGACCCTGAGGCGACCCTCATAGCGTTCCTGCAGAGCACCTACGAGGCGGCGGCCGACCTGGCGGGCTGGGACCGGCCCGCGCTGGAGCGCCCGCCCCAGCAGCTGGAGCGCCTCGAGGACGCGCTCGCGATCCCCTGAGGCCGGTCACACGATAACGGCGCGGCCCCTGTTACAGCGCCACGCGGAACCCGATCCCGACGCGCCCGTCGGGCTGGCGGTACACGCTCCAGCCGGCCGCGGGGATCTCCCGCCAGGTCTCGGTACGATCCATGAAGCCCGCCACTCCGCCCACCAGGAGGCCTATCGCGCCGAGGGCCACGGCGCCGAAGGCGGCCGACTCCGTTCGCGAGTGGATCAAGAAGCCGGGCTCCTCGAACGTGAGGGCACCGAGGATCGCCCCCGTTCCGGCGCCAAAGGCGGCCCCGAGCAGGGCGCCCCTGCCCGTGTGGCGCTCGGTTCCGGAGCTGACCTCGACCGACGTGACGAGCTTACGCGGCACCGCCACGACCCTGCCGGTTTCCATCGGGTCACCGGCGCGGATCATAAAGGCGGCGTCCTCGACCCGAAGGAGCTGGCCGACCACGGCTCCCCCGGCAGGTTCGGCGCGGAGAGCCTGACCCGCTCCCCCACGAGGCCGCCCGCCTCCTGGGCGGCCGAGGCCGCGGGGGAGGCCGCAAGGCCACGGCCGTCATAGCCAGTAGCGACAACCCCGTTCGCCGAAGCATGGTATGTCCTTTCGCACCGGGGGATCCTGTCCTGTCCGCGTCGCCCCCAAGTTGCGCGGTCGCCGAGCGCAACGGGGGAAGCCGCGTACGTCGGCGCCACCCGGAGCCTACGTAGTCGACCGACGCGACAGGACGGTCCCCCGGTCGCCGCTTACGAGGCGCCCCCGCCGCGCCTGCCGGACCTTCCCGGGCGACCCGCCCAGATGACCAGCGCGACGGAGACGATCACGAAC
>DATLFF010000111.1:0-4663 GCA_035524915.1 Gemmatimonadota bacterium
CGAGCGCCACCGGGCCTTCGGCCCGGACGCCCCGGGCGTCGGGACCGCGGCCGGCCATCGCGCCCACCATCGATTCGAGGAGATCGGGGGGAGCCGGGTCTGCCACCCGCAGCAGGCCGGCGATGCCGCTCACCGCCAGACGTGGGTGGGGACGGTGATGGGCGTATCGAAGGGGCGGTAGCGGATTCCCACGTCGGGGGCGTCGTTCAGCACCTCTCCGCCCAGCTCGACCCAGGCGTGCGCCTCGAAGCGGTCGTCCCGCTGGCAGACACCGAAGCGGAGGCGGGGATCGGCGCCGAGCCCCCGCAGGATGCGGACCAGCGCCAGGGACCTCAGCAGGCAGTTGGCGTCGACCGGGGAGTGAATCGCGGCCAGCTCGACCGCCGCGACCGCGTCCGCGACCCCTTCCGGGTCGGGAGGAGCGCCGGCCGGCCCCCTCATCAGCAGCCCGCACACCCGGCGGAAGCCGAAGGCCCGCAATGCGGCGGCGAGCAGCGGAAAGAGGGTCCAAGCTTGAAGGAAGAGCCGTCGGCGTCGCGGAGGCAGGTCGAGGAAGCCGCGAATCCGGTGAAAGCGCCGAGTCATCGTGAGCGATCTTCTCCCTGGAGCAACCCTTGGTCGACGAGGCTCGCGAGGAGCCCCTCGAGGTCCTCGCGCAACCGCTCCGGCTCCACGTCGTACTCGGCGAGGAGGGTGTCGTAGGCGTCCGCCACCGTGTCGGATGCGATCAGGGTCTTCCACATCCGCGTGCCCACCTCGTTGAGTCCGAAATACTGCTCCGTCTCGAGGTTGATGAACACGGAGTCACCGTCCGGCATTTCCTGCATCAGGACGTGGGCGGGCATGAAAACCTTGGCAGCGAACGAGACGGTCATATGGGGAGCCTCGAGGTGGAAAGGACGGCATGTCGAATCGGGCCCCGAAGATACCGCCGCTTGGGGAGTGCGCCAGTTTCCGCCCCCGGCTATCTTGCGCCCCGGATTCGCCGCAGCCGGAGGAGAGAAGTCCTATGGTCACCGGGATCACGGACGGCACGATCGCGCGCACCATGGACTTGCTGGACGTCGACCTAGATGTCGTGGCGGCCGCCATCGGCTGTACCCGGGGCACCCTCCAGCGCTGGCGCCGGGGGGCGCAGGACCCCTCCCCCAAGTACCGGGACTCGCTCCAGGATCTCGACGCCTTCCTGTTCGAGCTCACGAAGCGGGCCCGCTCCCGCGGCCGCGCCCGGGAGTGGTTCGACTCCCGCGTCCCGGCGCTGGGGAACCATACGCCGCGCGACGTGTTCCAGAGCGGACGTCTGTCGCATCTGGTGGTGTACCTGGGGCAGCACGAGCGCCTCTGATTCCCCGCCCCCTCGCTTGATCGGGGAAGCGACCATGAACGAGCCTCTCCTGCGCATCGAAGGCCTGAAGACCTGGTTCTACACCGACGAAGGCGTGGCGAAGGCGGTCGACGGCGTCTCCCTGGACGTGCGGCCCCGCGAGACCCTGGGGATCGTGGGGGAGTCCGGCTGCGGCAAGTCGGTCACGTCGCTGTCGATCATGCGGCTCATCCCCGACCCGCCCGGACGCATCGTGGACGGCGAGATCTGGTTCCGCGGGCAGAACCTGCTGGAGCTCCGCGAGCGGGACATGCGGAAGATCCGCGGGAACGAGATCGCCATGATCTTCCAGGAGCCGATGACGTCGCTCAACCCGGTCTACACGGTGGGCGACCAGATCGGCGAGGTGCTGCGGCTCCACCGGGGGCTGGGGAAGGAGGAGGCCCGCCAGCGCTCGATCGAGATGCTGGCGCGGGTGCGGATGCCCGACCCCGAGCAGCGGGTGGACGAGTACCCCCATCAACTCTCCGGCGGCCAGCGGCAGCGGGTCATGATCGCCATGTCGCTGGCCTGCGATCCCGCGCTCCTGATCGCCGACGAGCCCACCACCGCGCTGGACGTGACGGTCCAGGCGCAGATCCTGGCGCTGTTGAACCGGCTCCAGGAGGAGTACGGAATGGCGATCATCCTGATTACCCACGATCTGGGGGTGATCGCGGAGACCGCGCACCGCATCGTCGTCATGTACGCCGGCGTGGTGGCCGAGGTGGGGACGGCCGAGCAGGTGTTCGGCGGCTCGAACCACCCCTACACCGAGGGCCTCAAGGCGGCGATCCCCAAGCTGGGCGAACGGATCGAGCGGCTGCACACGATTCCGGGGACGGTGCCCTCGCCCTACGAGGAGATCGTCGGCTGCCCGTTCCAGAACCGCTGCCCCTACGCGTTCGAGCGCTGTCGCGTGGAGCTCCCGCCGCTCTACGAGGTGGCGCCGGGGCACCACGACCGCTGCTTCCTATACGCCGACAGGCCGGAGGTCCGCGAGCGCGTGGCCGAGGTCCGGCGTGGCTGAGACGCGCACCCCCGTCCCGCGCGAGGCCGCCCACGCGCCGACGCCGCGCGGAGCGCCGCTCCTGGAGGTGCGGGAGCTCAAGAAGCACTTCCCGATCCGGCGCGGCTTCTGGAGCAGCACAGTCGGATCGGTCAAGGCGGTGGACGGCGTGTCGTTCGACATCCTGCCGGGCGAGGTGCTGGGGCTGGTCGGCGAGTCGGGCTGCGGCAAGACCACGACCGGCCGCTGCATCCTGCGCCTGATCGAGCCCACCTCGGGCGAGATCCGGTTCGAGGCCCGGGAGGTGACGGAGCTCGACCGTGGCGACATGCGACGGCTGAGGCGCCAGATGCAGATCATCTTCCAGGACCCCTACTCGAGCCTCAACCCGCGCCTCACGGTGGGGGCGATGCTGGCCGAGTCTCTGAAGATCCATCGCATCGCCGAGGGCGAGAAGGCGAAGGCGCGGATCCGTGAGCTCCTCGAGGTGGTGGGGCTCTTCCCCGAGCACGCCGGGCGGTATCCGCACGAGTTCTCGGGCGGCCAGCGGCAGCGGATCGGCATTGCCCGGGCGCTGTCGGTGTCGCCCCGGTTCATCGTGTGCGACGAGCCGGTCTCGGCGCTGGACGTCTCGGTCCAGGCCCAGGTGATCAACCTGCTGCAGGACCTCCAGGACGAGTTCGACCTGACCTACCTGTTCATCGCCCACGACCTGGCCGTAGTCGAGCACATCTCGGACCGCGTGGCGGTGATGTACCTGGGGCGGCTGATGGAGCTGGCGGAGTCGGAGGAGCTCTATCGGAACCCGCTCCACCCCTACACCCGGGCCCTGCTCGCCGCCATCCCGGTGCCCGAGCCCGGGGCGCGGCGGGAGCGGATCGAGCTCGAAGGCGACGTCCCCAGCCCGGCCAATCCGCCGTCCGGCTGCCCGTTCCACCCCCGCTGCCCGATCGCCACGGCGGAGTGCGCCGAGGTGGTCCCCGAGTTCCGCGACGTGGGCGGGGGGCACTACGTGGCCTGCATCAAGGTGTGACGCGGCGGGGAGGCCGGCGCCGGCCGGCGCCCGGGCCTCCGGCGGCCTCGCCCTTGACGTCCCTTCGAAACGTCGAGTAATCTAGCGGCTCGACCGAAGCCGGTACCCCCCATTCTGCTCTCCGGAGGCTCCGTTGGACGCAGCGATCCAGTTCTTCGAGGACGGCGGCGCGTTCATGTGGCCGCTCCTGGCCTGCGCGCTCGTTGGACTCATCCTGATCGTGTGGAAGCTGATCTCCCTCATGTCCACCTCCAGCAAGACGCACGCGCTGCTCGCGGACGTCGACGGGCTGATCGCCAATCACCGGCTCGAGGAGGCCAAGGCGCGGTGCCGCGAGAGCGACGCTCCGGTCGCCCAGATCCTGCTCGCCGGGCTCGATCACCACGATCAGGGTGCCGAGCGTGTCATGGCGGCGATCGAGAACGAGGGCATGATCCAGATGTCCCGTCTCGAGAGTGGCCTGGTGTGGCTGGCCACGATCGCGAACGTGGCTCCGCTGCTGGGCTTCCTCGGCACCGTGGCCGGCATGATCATCGCCTTCGGGGCGATCGAGCTGGCCGGCGAGGTCGACGCCACGCTGGTCGCCGGCGGCATCAAGGTGGCCCTCATCACGACCGCGACGGGCCTCGCGATCGCGATCCCGGTCAACATCGCGCACAACTACTTCGTCTCGAAGATCGACGGCCTGGTGATCGAGATGGAGGAGACGTCGCAGCGGCTGATCGAGACCCTCCACGAGATCGAGCGCGGGCCGGCGGCGAAGAGGGCCTAGCGGATGCCGGCGATCCTCAAGCGGAAGTCGCGGGTCTCCGACGAGATCCCCACCGCGTCGATGGCGGACATCGCGTTCCTGCTGCTCGTCTTCTTCCTGGTGACGACGGTGTTCGCCGAGGACCGCGGCCTCTCGCTGGTCCTGCCCGAGCGGCAGACCGAGGTGGTGGAGGTCAACCCCAAGAACATCATCACCTACTACGTGGTGGGGGACGGCATCGTCGAGCTGCGGCGCGGTGACAGCCCCGACAAGCAGACGATCAACTACGATCAGATCGAGGCGATCACCCGCCAGGAGATCGCCGCCAACCCGCTCCTCATCATCTCGGTGAAGACCGCGCCGGACGCGAACTACGTGGACATGGTGAACACGCTGGACGAGGTCAAGCTGGCCGGCGCCACGCGGATCAGCCTGCAGGAGTGGGATCGATCGGCCGAGTGATCGGGCCCCCCGGGGGGGCACCGGAACACCGAGGAGGGCCCGGAC
>DATLFF010000112.1:0-9803 GCA_035524915.1 Gemmatimonadota bacterium
TCGCCGCGATCCGGACGATGGAGCCCTGCGAGAGCCCCTACAGCGTGGACTGTCCGGGCTACACGCCGGGAGTCCCGTGGCGGAACGCGCTGGAGGTGCGGGCCGGCTGGTTCGGCTTCCACGGCGTGGCGGTCGGGGACCGGGTGGTCCGCGTGCCGGAAGGGTCTACCGCACCCGATTGATCTCCCGGGAGGCGGCGGCTCAGTCGATCCCCAGGATCCGGACCTCGCCCCTCGAGCTTCCGGTGGAGAAGAGGAGCCGGCGCCCGTCCGGGTGGAATCGAAGGTCCCGGAATCCGCAGCACCACTCGCCACCGCCGAGCCGGACGGGCTCTCCTTGGCCGTTCGCGGCGATCGCCCAGAGGCCCGGCTCGCCCCCCACCGGCCTGCGGGAGAGCACGATCCGGGTGCCATCCGGCGTCCACGCCACGGGCCAGCCGATCCGCTCGCCCCGATCGGCGCGGTGGATCGTCCTCCGCTCTCCATCGCCCGAGGTGGACAGGGCCACCAGTTCGAGCACGCCAGCGTCCGTATCGCGGGCGATGAAGGCCACCTCCGCCCCATCCGGAGAGACGGCCAGGGACCGGTCGTCGGTGCGGACGTTCGCGATCACGCGCTGCTCTCCGGTCTCCGTGTCCCGAGCGATCAGCGCCGGCGGTCCGTCACCTTCCGACGGTCCGAGCAGGTAGACCGTCCGGCCCCCGGGTCCGGCCTCGAACCACTTGAGCGAGCCGATGGCGTCCGTGTCCCGGCCGGGCACGCGCTCGAAGCTCCCGTCCGTGGGATCCAGCCGGTAGACGCCCGGCGAGCCCTTCTCCACCGCGAACACGAGTAGAGTCCTCTCATCGATCCAGTCTATCGTGGCGGTGCTCGTGTGCATCGTCGGCGACAGCGGCATCTCCCGGATCGCCTCCCCTTCCGCCGAGCGGATCACCAGGGTCTCCACGTCGCTCGGGGGCGGCTCGAACGCGACGTAGACCAGCCGGGTGCCGTCCGGCGACCAGTCGCCCGAGAGGCTCCGGCGGATCACGGGGTCGTCCACGGGCCGGGGAGATCCGGCGACTCCGCCGCCCTCCGGGTCCAGCGCCACCGAGTGCAACCGCGGCTCCTCCAACGGAGCACCATACGCGTACCCGCTCCGGGTGAAACCGAGTGGGACGAGCGCTCCCACGTCGGCGAGGACGAGCTCCGGATCCCCCGCGGCCTCGCCGTCCCGCACCGGGAGCCGCCAGATGCCTGCGGTCCCTCCCCGATCGCTGTGGAAGAGGAAATGCCGCCCGTCCGGGGTCCACCCGAGGAGACGGTCCGCGGCCGGGCCCGCGAGGAGCGCGACGTCCCGGCTTCCGTCGACGGCCAGGAGGAAGACGTCCCGGTCGCGACCCGCGAGGTCCGGGCGGTAGTCGTAGGCTACGTACTTCCCGTCGGGCGACCAGTCCGCGTTGGGATAGGTCTGCTCTCCGCCGGGAGCCAGCCAGCCCAGCGTCTTCAGGGTCCGCACGGACCCGTCGTCCACCGAGACGACCGCGATCCGCCAGACGAGATCCCGGCCTAGCATGGCCACGAGCACGTGCTCGTCCGATGGGGACCACGCGACCGGGTCCACGAAGTACGGGTCCCCGCCCGCCGGGAGGAGCACGCGGGAGCCGGTCCCGTCCGCGTCCACGATCCGCAGCTCGTGGCCATCCGCCTCGTCGAGATACCACGCGACGGCCAGCCGCCGGCCGTCGGTGGAGAAGGCGGACGACCAGGCGTAGCCGCCCGCCTCGTAGCCCCGCCCCGTCAGCCCTCGCGACTCTCCCGTCTCCAAGTCGACGATCGCCAGGTCCCCGGAGTCCCAGTCGATGTCGGACAGGTACCGGCCGTCGGGCGAGACGTCTCCCGTCGAGAAGTCGGGATCCTCGCCGGACCAGATCGACCGGGTCTGGGCCGCCAGGGTCTCGGCGCTCACGCAGATCGCGACGGCCAGGAGCATGTAGGAGCAACCCACGCTTCTCATCGTGTCGACCCTCCTCTCTTCTGCGTCTCGGCCGACCCACGGAAGATAGCGAGCCCCGGGGAAAAAGACGCGGCTCTTGCTATTACTTAAGGATATACTAAAATAATGTCGTGTCCGCCCCGTTCCGCGCCCTGGCCGAGCCCCGCCGCCGCGAGATCCTGCGGCTCGTGTGGGACCGCGAGCGCGCCGCGGGGGAGATCGCGGCCGAGATGGACGACGTATCGTTCCCGGCCGTCTCCCAGCACTTGAAGGTCCTGCGGGACGAGGGCATGGTGGAGGTGCGGAAGGAGGGCCGCAGGCGGATCTACCGCGCGCGCCGGGAGGCGCTGGGGCCCCTCGCCGCGGCGCTCGAGGCGTCCTGGGCCGGGCGGCTCTCGCGCTTGCGGAACCTGGCCGAGGCGCGCGAGCGCCGGAAGGAGGAACGGTGAGCGAAACGGTGCGGCTCGAAGTGGAGATCGCCGCGCGCCCGGAAACCGTGTTCGGATTCTTCACCGACCCCGCGGCATTCGGGTCGTGGATGGGTGCGGCGATGGGCCGGGCGGAGATCGATCCCCGCGAAGGCGGCGCCGTGACGGTCGACTTCTCGCCCGCCGGCCCGGTCGTCCGGGGGGAGGTGACCGCGGTCGAAGCCCCTCGGCGGTTCGCGTTCACCTGGGGCTACGACGGGAGCGACGAGCTGCCGCCGGGCTCCTCCACCGTCACGTTCGACCTGGAGCCGACCGACCACGGGACCCGCGTGACGCTCGAGCACGGCGGGCTTCCGACCGCCGGGCTCCGCGACGGGCACCGCGGCGGCCACCGCGTCTACCTCTCGCTCCTCGCCGCCGGCGCCGCGCGCGCCGAGCACGGAGCGCGCCTCCCCGGCCTCGCCCGCGCCTGGTTCGAGGCGTGGAACGCGGACGAACCGGAAGCGCGCCAGGCCGCGATCGCGGAGTGCCTGGCCGATGATGGCGAGTTCCGCCACGCCTGGGCGGCCGTCCGCGGCCGCGCGGATCTCTCCGGCCACATCGCAGGGAGCCGCTCCGTCATGGGGGGGATCCGGCTCGAGCCGGCGGGCAAGCCCGAGCAGTGCCACGGCTGGATGCGCTTCGGCTGGAAGGCGGTGAAGGACGGCGCCACGGTCTCGACCGGCGAGAACGTGGCGGTCCTGGACGGGTCGGGCCGGCTGCGGCTCGTGATCGGCTTCACCGACCCCGGGAGCCGCTTCGCGCCCGAGGTCTGAGACCCGGAGCTCGCCACCCGGGACGAGCCGGCCCGCGCGCGCCGCCTACGAGATCGGCCGGTCCCCCGCCGGGACCATGTGGTGGATCCACAGCCCCGAGTTCAGGTCGACGGTGTAGATCCGGCCGTCCTTCAGCATCACGGTCGCGGCGAACGGCACGTTCGGCAGCGCCACCCCCTCCGGCGCCGAGGTCGCGTAGCGATCGACCTCGCGGCCCTGGGCGTAGAGATCGCCGCGCAGCTCGCCGGAGACGTCGAGCGCGCGCAGGCCCGCCTGGTAGTACGCCAGGTAGAGGATCTCCTCGTCGTCCTCGATCCAGATGTTGTGCGCGCCCGCCTCGGGAACCTCGTAGGTGGCCACCTCGACCGGGTTCTCCAGGTCGCTCACGTCGATCACGTGGAGGTAGCCGCGGGCGTCGATCGGCCGGTTCATGTCCCAGTCGTCGGGGAAGATCTCGTCGCCGACGAAGACGTAGTCCTTCCAGCGCCACGCCGTGTGGGTGTTCCCCTCCGGGTAGTAGATGCGCGACACGAAGACCGGCTCCGTCGGGGTGCCGCCCTTGCCCGCCCCGCCGAGGTCGAGGATCACGAGACCGTCGTCCCAGTAGGAGAGGTAGGCGATCCCGTCCTTGACGAAGATGTCGTGGAGCACGGGGTTGGGGCTGTCGATGCCCCAGCTCCCGACCTGGCGCGGGTTCGCCCGATCGGACACGTCGATGATCTTCATGTCGCCGGTGCCGTTGTGCGTCAGGTACACCAGCTCGTCGACGATCCAGGTGGTGTGGACGCCGCCCGACACCGTCTCGGTGTACTCGCTAGCGATGGTCGGGTGACGCGGGTCGGTGATGTCGAGGATCACGATGCCGTTCCGGCGGTCGGCGGCGCCCTCGCGGGTCATGATCGCGAAGCCGCGGTCGGGGTTGGCGGTCACGTCGTTGATTCTCCGGGCGTCGACCTGGATGGAATCCGTCAGCACCGGATGGGCGGGATCCGAGATGTCGAGCACGCGGAGCTTGTCGTCGGCGAAGGTCCCCAGGTACGCCACGTCCCCGATCACCCAGAGGTCGGCCGTGTGCGCGGCCGGCACGCCCGCGTGCCCGATCCGCTCGAAGCGGAGGTCGTGCTGGCGCGGCTCGACCCGGATGGCGACGTGCGTGCTCGAGCCCCCGAGCTCCGCCGCGACCACGTACTCTCCCGGCGTCTCCGCCACGAACGCGCCGTCGGGCCACACCCGGCCGCCGGGGCCGGTCACGGAGTAGCGGGGGATGGCGCCGTCCGGCAGGGCCCGGCCCTGGACCGTGGGAGCCAGGCGGTGCACGTCGCCGGTGCGGATCGGCCCGGCGGGCGCCGCCAGCGCGAGCGCCCCGGCGGGGGGGGCGGTCACCGTGATCGTCCCGGAGGCCGTCGCCGGGCCGGAGCGGGCGGTGAGGGTGGTGGCGCCGGGCCGGCGCGCGACGAGGAACGGCCCCACCACCTCGGCCACGGCGGGATCGCTCGAAGACCACTCCATCGCGGCGTCGAACACGATCCGGCCGGCCTCGTCCACCGCTCGCGCATCCAGCGGGAGCCAAGAGGTCGCGGTCACGGTTGTGGCGGGCACGGCCATTACCACGGCCGCCGGGGGCCGCGCGCGCACGGTGACGGGCACCGATCCGGAGACCTCTCCCGCCATCGCGAGGATCGCGCGGTCGCCAATGGCCAGACCGACGAAGGCGCCGGTCGAGTCGACCCGGCCGACCTCATAGGACGTCAGCCAGCGGATCGGCGTGTCGACCGGCCGCCCCGCCGCGTCGTAGGCGACCGCGGAGAGCCGCACCGTGTCGCCGATCATCACTTCGACGCGGGCGGGCGTGATCGCGACGCGGGCGACGGCGGGCTCCTGGGCCGCGACGGGCGCGGCGAATGCCAGGAGCGCGAGGGCGAGGGCCGGACGGCGGATCATCGCATCACCTCCTTGAAGGACTCGAAATCGGACGCGATGGATTCTACGCCGGGAGCGGGCCTGCCGTCGACCGCCGGGCCATCCCCGATCGTGTATAATCCTCCCCGTGATCGAGCCCGTCGAGACTCCCTGGCTGGTCCCCTTCGACGGCTCCTTCCGTGTCGCGGAGGCGCCGACCGCGCCGCCCGAGGAGTGGGAGGGGAAGAAGTCGAGCAAGAAGGCGCTCAAGAAGCGGATCGAGGAGCTGGAGGCGCTCCAGCAGGTCCTCTACGCCGAGGACAAGCACGCCGTGCTCCTCGTCTTCCAGGCGATGGACGCGGCCGGCAAGGACGGGACGATCCGCGCCATCCTCTCCGGGATCAACCCGGCCGGCTGCCAGGTGTTCGCGTTCAAGCAGCCCTCGGCCATGGAGCTCGACCACGACTTCCTCTGGCGCACCGCCCAGCACCTCCCCGAGCGCGGCCGGATCGGCGTGTTCAACCGGAGCTACTACGAGGAGGTGGTCGCGGTGCGCGTCCATCCGGAGTGGCTGGACGGCCAGAAGCTCCCCGACCGGGTGAAGGGCCACGCCCTGTGGGAGGACCGCTACACCTCCATCCGCGACCACGAGCGGCACCTGGCGGTGAACGGCACCGTGATCCTCAAGTTCTGGCTGAACGTCTCGAAGGACGAGCAGAAGGCGCGCTTCCTGGCGCGGATCGAGGATCCCGACAAGAACTGGAAGTTCTCGCTTTCCGACATCCGCGAGCGGCGCCTGTGGGACGACTACATGGAAGCGTTCGAGGAGGCGTTGAACGAGACCAGCCGGCCGTGGGCGCCGTGGTACGCGATCCCCGGCGACAGCAAGCCGTTCATGCGCGAGGCGGTGGCCGACGTGGTGGTCCGGACGCTCCGCCAGCTCGACTTCAGGTACCCCGAGCCGGACGAGGCGACGATGGCCCGGCTCGAGGAGATGCGGAAGGAGCTGGAAGCCGAGTAGCGGCTAGCCGCGGAGCTGCCGCAGCACGTACGGCAGGATCCCTCCGTGGCGGTAGTACTCGCGCTCGACCGGCGTGTCGATGCGGGTGATCGCGGTGAACTTGACCGGATCGCCGCCCACCCGGGTGGCGGTCACCTCGAGCCGCTCGCCCACCTCGATGCCGTCCGAGATCCCGTGGATCTCGAACGTCTCCTGGCCCGTGAGGCCGAGCGACTCCGCGCTCTCGCCGTGGCCGAACTGGAGCGGCAGGACCCCCATCCCGATCAGGTTGGAGCGGTGGATCCGCTCGTAGCTCTCGGCGATCACCGCGCGCACGCCGAGCATGAGTGTGCCCTTGGCCGCCCAGTCGCGCGAGGAGCCGGAGCCGTACTCCTTGCCGGCCAGCACGACCAGTGGGACGCCCTCCTCGCCGTACTTCACGGCGGCGTCGTAGATCGTCATCGCCTCGCCGTCCGGCAGGTGCTTCGTCCAGCCGCCCTCGATGTCCGGCACGAGGCGGTTCCGGAGCCGGATGTTGGCGAAGGTGCCGCGGACCATCACCTCGTGGTTGCCGCGCCGCGAGCCGTAGGAGTTGAACTCCCTCGGCTCCACGCCCTTCTCCATCAGGTAGCGGCCGGCCGGGGAGTCCTGCTTGATGGCGCCGGCGGGGGAGATGTGGTCGGTGGTCACCGAGTCGCCCAGCAGTGCCAGGACGCGGGCCCCCCGGACGTCCGCCAGCGGCGGGGGCTCTACAAGTATATTTGTTAAAAACGTGGGACGCCGGATGTAGGTCGATCCGGCCGGCCAGTCGAACCGGTCGCCTTCCGGGATCTCGAGCGCGTGCCACCGCTCGTCGCCCTCGAAGACGTCGGCGTACTTGGCGTGGAACTGCTCGGTCTTGACCGACGCGCGCACCGTGTCGCGGATCTCCTCCAGCGTGGGCCACACGTCCGCCAGGAACACGTCGCGGCCCTCCCGGTCCTGCCCCAGCGGCTCGGAGCGGAAGTCGATGTCCATCCGGCCGGCCAGCGCGTACGCCACGACCAGCGGCGGCGAGGCCAGGTAGTTGGCGCGCGTGTCCGAGTTGATGCGGCCCTCGAAGTTGCGGTTGCCGGAGAGCACCGCGCACGCCACCAGGTCGTGCTCCTCGATCGCCTTCGAGATCTCGGCGTCGAGCGGGCCGGAGTTGCCGATGCAGGTGGTGCAGCCGTAGCCGACCAGGTGGAAGCCCAGCGCCTCCAGGTCGTCCGTCAGTCCCGCCTCGTCGAGGTACTCGGTCACCACCATCGACCCCGGCGCCAGCGACGTCTTGACCCACGGCCGGGCGGCGAGGCCCCGCTCGACCGCCTTCCGGGCCAGCAGCCCCGCCCCGATCATGACTGAGGGGTTCGATGTGTTGGTGCAGGACGTGATCGCCGCGATCACCACCGAGCCGTGGCGGAGCTCGCACTCGACCTCCTCGCCGTCCTCGGTGGTCTTCAGCCGCACCCGCGCTCGGGGCGGAGCCGCGGTCGCCACCGCCGGCCCGTCGGGGTCGCCGCCCTCCTCCTCCCACGTGTGGAGATCGTCCTCGGCGGGCAGCTCCAGCCGGTCGAAGAGGGTCCGCAGGTCCTCGCGGAACGTCGCCTTCGCGTCCGCGAGCCGGATCCGGCGCTGGGGGAGCTTGGGGCCGGCCACCGACGGCTCCACCGTCGAGAGGTCCAGCTCCAGCGTGTCGGAGTACTCGGCCTCCGGCGCGTCCGGGTCGTGGAAGAGCCCCTGCGCCTTCGCGTACGCCTCCACCAGCTCCACCACGGCCGCGTCCCGGCCGGTGAAGCGGAGGTAGGCCAGCGTCTCCTCGTCCACCGGGAAGATGGCGCAGGTGGCGCCGTACTCCGGGCTCATGTTGCCGATCGTGGCGCGGTCGGCGAGCGAGAGCGCGGGGATCCCGGGGCCGTAGAACTCCACGAACTTCGCGACCACGCCCCGGCCGCGGAGCATCTCGGTCACGCGGAGCACGAGATCGGTGGCCGTGGCGCCCTCCGGGAGCCGGCCCTCGAGCCGGAAGCCCACCACCTGCGGGATCAGCATCGAGATCGGCTGACCGAGCATCGCCGCCTCGGCCTCGATCCCGCCCACGCCCCAGCCGAGGATGCCGAGCCCGTTGATCATGGTCGTGTGGCTGTCGGTGCCGACCAGGGTGTCGGGGTAGGCGAGGAGCGTGCCGTCCGGGGCCTCGGAGGACCACACCACGCGGCCCAGGAACTCCAGGTTCACCTGGTGGACGATCCCCGTGTCCGGCGGCACCACGCGGACCGAGTCGAACGCCTCCTGCCCCCAGCGGAGGAACGCGTAGCGCTCGAAGTTTCGCTCGTACTCGCGTTCGGCGTTGATGCGGAACGCGGCCTCGCGGCCGTAGGCGTCCACCTGGACGGAGTGGTCGATCACCAGGTCGGCCGGGATCTGCGGGTTGATCCGCGCCGGGTCCCCCTCCATCTCGGCCATCGCGTCCCGCATGGCGGCCAGGTCGACCAGCGCGGGCACGCCGGTGAAGTCCTGGAGCAGGACGCGCGCGGGGCGGAAGGCGATCTCGTGCGACGGCTCGGCCGCCGGGTCCCAGCGCGCGAGCGCGTCGATGTCGGCCGCGCGCACGCTCACGCCGTCCTCGTGCCGCAGCAGGTTCTCGAGCAGGATCTTGAGCGAGAAGGGGAGCCGCGTCAGGTCGAAGCCGGCCGCGGCGAGCTTCGGCAGGCTGTGGATCCGGTACTCCCGGCCGCCGGCGGAGATGGTGTCGTGAACGTCGTGGGAATGGGGGTCGCTCATGGGGTCCTTTCGGTCGGCCGCACGTGGGGCGGCGTACGCGGGAATCCACCTCGAACATAGCGGCCCGCCCGGCGCGGACCCACCGGCGGGGGATCGACCGGAGACGCCGGGGACGACAGATTGCGGGGCCCGCGATCATCCCCGGACTCCCGCTCGGAGGGACGATGAAGAAGGCGACCCCCATCCTCACCGTGGAAGCGATCGAGCCGTGCCTGGAGTTCTGGGTGGACCGGCTCGGATTCGAGAAGACGACCGAGGTCCCGCACGAGGACCGCCTCGCGTTCGCCATCCTCGTCCGGGGCGGCATCGAGATCATGCTCCAGACGACGGCCAGCCTGGAGGCGGACATCCCCGGCGTGGCGCCGCCGCCCGGGGGTTCGATGCTGTTCGTCGAGGTGGACGATCTGGACGCCACGATCGACGCGCTCGGCGACGCGCCGGTCGTGGTGCCGCGTCGGACCACCTTCTACGGCGCCGACGAAATCTTCGTGCGGGAGCCCGGCGGGAACGTGGTGGGGTTCGCCCGGTTCGGCGCCGCCGGGTGAGACGCGCCGCGGCGCTGGCGGCGACGCTGGCGGCGGCGGTGGCCGCCCCGGCCCTGGGCCAGGTCCGGCCGCTCCGCACGGTGGATCCGCTGCCGGCTGTGGAGGGGAGGCTCGTGGCGTCGGCCGGCTTCGAGCTCCAGCACGGGCGGACGTTCTCGCTCTCGGGGCTCACCGGCGACCTGGTCGGGCTCCCGCTGGTCGCCGTGAGCTTCGGCTTCGGCCGGGCCGAGTTCCGGGTGGAGAGCGGCTACGACGTCCTCTTCATCGACGCGCGGGATCCGGACGCTCCGTTCGCCCACATGGTCGAGACCGACGGAGACCACGTCCACGATGTCCGCGA
>DATLFF010000113.1:0-2207 GCA_035524915.1 Gemmatimonadota bacterium
CCCCGTCGGCGAGACGCAGGATCACGCGCTCGAATCCCGGCGTCTGCGCCGCCGCCGGCGCCGCGATGCCAGCCGCGCCAACGCCAAGGGCAAGGAAGAAGAAGGCGCGCCAGAGTGGTCCAGATCGGCTCGATCGCGACGCAGGGGTTCCGAGGCGTACGAGTCGTACGCCGCAGGAACCCCGAGGAGGGATCGAGCCGAGATGGGCCGCTATGGCGTGCCCGGCCATCAAAGGAGCTCCAGCTGGATGTCGCCGTAGCCGCCGGCCATCACGCGCTTCAGGCTCGCGCGGCCGGCCTCGACCGGCATCTCGATCACCTTGACGCAGTCGGGCGCGAAGCGGAACAGATCCTCGAAGGTCCGCCGCCAGTCGACCACGCCCTCGCCGATCGGCAGGTGGTCGTCGGAGAAGCCGTCGGTGTCGTGCAGGTGGACCTCCTTGACGTCGGGGCCGAGCGCCGACCACCACACCTCCATCCCCACCTGGCCGTAGATGTGGCAGTGGGCGACGTCGAGGGTGAAGCCGACGTGGCGTTCCTCGAGCTGGCCGCGCAGATCGAGCTGCACCTGCGGCGTGGGATCGAACATGTTCTCCAGGAGCAGCGTCATGCCGGCGTCTACGGTGAGCTCCACCACGCGCTCCCAGGTTTCCAGCGACAGCGCCAGCCACCCCGGGAGCGTGGAGGACGGCAGGAGCGGGTTGTGGCCGGTGTGGAAGTTGATCTGCCGCGCCCCGAGCGCCCCCGAGACGCCGATCGCCTTCTCCCAGCAGCGGCGTGTGTGCTTGCGCACCACCGGGTCCAGGCTCCCCGGGTTCAGGTCGAAGATGGGGGCGTGGATCGTCACCTCGATCCCCCGCTCGGCCAGCTCGTCCCCCACCTTCCGGACGGTGTTCGTCCGCTCCAGGGAGAGCAGCCACTCGGTGTCGTAGAGCGTGATCTCGACCCCCAGGCCGTCGTGCTCCAGCATGTCCATGTGGCGCCCCACGTCGGCGAAGGTCGTGCTGAGCGCGAACCGCTGGGCCACTGGCGTCGACCTTCGTGAGGGAAGCCGCGCGGGCCGCTCGGCGGCCCGTTCGCAAACGCGGGCTAATGTAGGAAGCGCCGCGAACCCGCGCCAAACCGCCGGCGCTACCCCCGGTCGAGGGCGGCGCGCAGTCCCGCCACCCACTCGACCGCGGCCGCGGGGCCGTCCCGCCCCAACCGTTCCACCAGGGCCGTGCCGACCACCACCCCGTCCGCCGCCGCCGCGGCGCGCCGGGCGTCGTCGCCGTTGGCGATCCCGAACCCGACGACGATCGGCAGGTCCGTCTCCTCGCGGAGCACCCGCACCTGATCGGCCACCCGCTGATCCGTGCCCGCGCCCGCCCCGGTCACGCCGGTCCGGGCGATCAGGTAGAGGAAGCCGGCGGCGCCCCGGGCCAGCCGCCGGAGCCGCGGCTCCGGCGTGGTGGGCGCCGCGAGCCGGACGAGCGGGAGGCCCGCCGCCGACAGCGACCGCTCCATCGCCGGGTCCTCGTCGAACGGCAGGTCGGCCACGACGACCCCTCCGAACCCGGCCGCGAAGGCCGCGCCGGGGGCGCCGGGGCCCAGGGCCAGCCACGGGTTGGCGTACGTGAAGAGGACGAGCGGCGGACCGCCGGCGGGCGTCCGCCGGGCCGCCTCGAGCGCCCGCGCGGCCGTGGTCCCGCCCTCGATCGCCCGCCGGGAGGCGGCCGCGATCACCGGCCCGTCGGCCAGGGGATCGGAGAACGGCACCCCCAGCTCGATCGCGTCGGCCCCGGCGGGGCCCAGGGCGGCCAGCGCCGCGTCGCAGGCGGCGGCGTCCGGAAACCCGGCGGTCAGGTACGGCACGAGGAGCTTCTTGCCGGTATCCCGCGCGGCGCGCAGCCGGCGCTCCATCTCGAAGGGGCTCACGAGGGGAGGAAGTAGCGCCCGACGTCGACCCGGTAGCGCTCCGGATCCAGCACCTTGATCACCGTCCGGACGTGCACGCCCGCGGCGTCCCGCTCGGAGAGGTTCACGAGGGCGCCGTGGATCCGGTTGCCCATCGGGTCGGTCACGAGCCGCGCCCGCGGCCGGGCCACGTGATCGGAGCTCGCCGCCACGACGACCGCCATCTCCATCGTATCGAGCAGCACGAGAGTTCCGGGCGGGTAGATCCCGATCAGGCTGATGAACGCCTTCAGCAGGATCGGGTCGTAGCGG
>DATLFF010000114.1:0-18735 GCA_035524915.1 Gemmatimonadota bacterium
CCGAGCGAGGCGTCCTTAGAAGAGCATGAAGGACGAGGACGGCGGCGCGTCCGGGGACCCACCCGTCCGGTCCTCGACCGCTCCCCCCCTCGACCGCTACCCCCCCGTGGACCTTCGACGGGCGGCCCCGACCAGCGCCCACAGACCCCACGTCCACAGGGCCACCAGCGGGACCCAGTCCCCCCACCGCGTGTACGGCGTGGTGATGCCGGGGATCGGCAGCTCCGCGCTCACCACCGCCGCCTCGTAGAGCGGCGTCCGCTCCCGGTAGCGGCCGAGTGGATCCACCCAGCCGGAGATCCCGGTGTTCGCCGAGCGCAGCACGCTCACCCGATGCTCCACCGCCCGCAGGGTCAGGTGGCTGGCGTGCTGGTACGGGGCCGCGGACCGCCCGAACCAGGCGTCGTTGGTGATGTTCGTGAGAAAGTCGGCCCCCGAGCGGACGAGGCCCCGGGAGACGTCCGGGAAGATCGACTCGTAGCAGATGAGGACCCCGAACCCCACTCCGTCCACCTCCCAGGTCCTCCACTCCCGCCCGGGAGCGAACTGACCGGTCCAGGCGGAGAGCCGTTCGAAGAACCCGGTGGCCAGCTGGGGCACGAAAGGCACCCGCTCGGCCACCGGCACCAGCCGCCGCTTGGCCCAGCGCCCCGGGACGATCCCGTCCTCCCGCACGAGGTAGGCGGCGTTGTAGACCACGTAGTCGTCCCGCTCGCCGCCGCTCCGGCCCGGCAGCGTGTCGGCGTCGAGGGTGCCGGTCAGGATCGGCGCGCCCACCTGCGCCGCCAGCGCCGGGACCAGCGCCCGGCTGAGCGGGTCGTAGCGCAAGTAGGACACCAGCGCCGACTCCGGCCACACCACCAGCTGCGGTCCCGAGCGCGCCGCCTGCTCGGTGCCGGCGACCAGCTTGCGGCGGATCTCCCGCTCGAACTCGTCCTCCCACTTGAGGTCCTGCGGCACATTCGGCTGGACCGCCGCCGCCCGGAAGGTGGGCCACGCCGCGGAAGCCCGTTCGAGCCCCGCCATCCGGATCGTTCCGTACGCCGGGACGATGGCCGCCAGCGCCACGGCCACGGCAGCCACCGGCCCCCGCCGGCCGCCGGGGCGCGGCCGCAGCACCCGCCACCCGGCGGCGGAGAGCCCCATCACCCAGAGCGACAGGAGCCACACGCCACCCAGCTCGGCGGGCTGGACCAGGGTCGGCCACCCCGCCAGCGTGTCCCCCACCACGGCCCACGGCAGACCCAGGTCGCCGAAGGACCGCAGCCACTCTACCGCCGTCCACGCGAGCGGGAGACCGAGCGCGGTGGGCAGACCGTACCGGCGGCCCAGCGCCGTCGCGTAGGCCGCCGCGCCGTCGCTCGTCGCCGCCATCCCCAGCGCCACGAACAGGTAGCCCGGCACCGCCATCACGCTGAAGCCGGTGAGTCCGGCGATCCATGTGAGGAGCACCCCGTAGCGCGCACAGCCGAACAGGAATCCACCGAGGAACGCCCGCCGCCCGTCCGCTCCTGCCGTGTCCTCCACCTCGCGGTCGAGGAAGGCGTAGAGCCCCCAGGGACCCAGGAAGGCGAAGGGCAGCAGGTTCACGGGAGGGTAGGCGAGCGCGATCGCCAGACCGCCCAGGGCCGGCCACCACCACCACGCGCGGATGGGACCCCGAGGTGACTCCTTCATTCGGACGCGAGGTCGACGTCGCGGCCGGTCTCGGCCGCGCGGCGGATCGCGGTCAGCGTCCGGATCAGCGCCCGCTGCTCGTCCAGCGGGGGCGCTTCCTCGCGGCCGCTGACGACCTGGGCGAAGTAGGCGATCTCGCGAACGAAGGACTCCATGTAGACGTTGCCCGGCCGCTGCCCGGTTTCCGGAGTCACGTCCACGAGGCTCCCGTGCAACCGGCGATAGACGCGGAACGCGGGCCCCTTCTGCCGGCCCGAGCGCAGCCGACCGGTCCCGTCCTGCCCGAACAGGTCCACGCTGTACTCCTCGTCCTCCGCCACCAGCGGCTGCCACGAGGCATCGACCACCACGCGCACGCCTCCGGCGCAGCGCACCGTGGCCACCGCGGTGTCCTCCACCTCGAGGTCCGGCCGGTGCCGCCAGAACGATGCGCTCACGCTCTCGGGCTCGGGGTAGTCGCACAGCCACAGCGCCAGGTCGAGGACGTGGATCCCGAGGTCCATCATCACGCCTCCGCCGGCCGTGTCGGAGCGGTACTGCCAATCGGCGGGGCGGATCCCGTCGCGCCGCTTGAGCCAGGACGCGCGGGCGTAGAAGGGAGCTCCCACCGCGCCCTGCTCCACGCACTCCTTGAGCCGGATCGAGTCCTCCCGGTAGCGCTGGTTCATGCCCACGAGCAGGACCTTCCCGGCCCGCTCCCGGGCCGCGATGATCTCCACCACCTCGTCCTCCGTCATCGCCAGCGGCTTCTCACACAGGACGTGCTTCCCCGCCTCCAGGCACCGCAGGACCGCCTCGTGATGCAGATGGCTGGGCAGACACACGTCGACCGCGTCGACCTCGTCGATGGCGAGCAGCTCGTCGATGGAACGGACGGCGTGCGCCACGGGGAAGCGGCTGGACAGAGCCCGGAGCTTGGTCGAATCGGAGTCGCAGAGGGCGACCAGCTGGACGTCACGGAGCCGGGGATAGGCGGGCAGATGGGCGACCTGGGCGACCGCCCCCGCCCCGAGCAGGCCGACGCGGACCGGGCGCTCCGGACCCACGGCCTCGTTCACCGCTGGCTACAGCTCCCGCTCGATCTTGTGGACGAGCGCTTCGACGAGCTCTTCCTCGGGGATCAGATGCTCCTTCTCCCCCTTCAGGTAGAGGAGTCCCTTCTTCACCCCTCCGGCGATGCCGATGTCGGCCTCGCGCGACTCGCCGGGTCCGTTCACGGCGCAGCCCATCACCGCGATCGTGATGTTCTTGTCGAGATGAGCCGTACGCTTCTCCACCTCCGTCGCCAGCCGGTGCACGTCCACCTCGGCCCGGCCGCAGGACGGACAGGCGATCACGTTCACCCCGCTCGGCCGCAGCTCCAGCACCTGGAGCAGTTTCTTCGCGATCCGAGTCTCGATCACCGGGTCGTCGGCCAGCGAGATCCGGATCGTGTCGCCGATCCCCTCCATCAGGAGCGCCCCGAGCCCGGCGCACGACTTCACCGTGCCCGCCTCCACCGGTCCGGCCTCGGTGACGCCGAGGTGGAGCGGGTAGTCACGCTCGTCGGCGAAGCGGCGGTAGGCCTCGACCATCCGCGGGACGTGGGACGACTTGAGCGAAACCACGATGTCGCGGAAGTCCATCCGCTCCAGGATCTCGCAGTGGCGGATCGCCGACTCGACCATCCCGCGGGCCGTCGGTTCCCCGTCGCGTTCGAGGATGTCCTGCTCGAGCGAGCCCGAGTTGACTCCGATCCGGATCGGCACGCGCCGCTCCATCGCCTTCTCCACCACCGCCTGCACCCGCTTCTCCCCGCCGATGTTGCCGGGATTGATGCGCAGCTTGTCGACGCCGGCGTCCAGGGCCAGCAACGCGATGCGGTAGTTGAAGTGGATATCGGCGACGAGGGGAATCGAGATCCCCTCCTTGATGTCCGGCAAGGCCTCCGCGCTCGCCTCGTCGGGCACGGTCACGCGCACGATGTCGCAGCCGGCCACCTCGAGGTTCCGGATCTGGTTGAGCGTCCCCCGGACGTCGGCCGTCTTGGTGGTCGTCATCGACTGCACCGTGACCGGCGCCCCGCCGCCCACCGGCACGGAGCCCACCATCACCTGCCTGGTCTCTCGCCGCTCGATCACCGAAATCTCCCTGAAAATCCGCCCGCCACTGTATCGAACAATAAAATTTAACCCCTTCCCCGGCCGTCCGTCGAGGCTACCCGAAAGTGGAAGGCCCCTCAAAACGGTCCAGATTCGGTCGATCGCGACGAGTCGGGATCCCGAGGCGCACGCGTGTGCGCCGCAGGGTCCCGCGAGGAGCGATCGGCCGAAGATGGGCCGTTTTCAGGGGCCCCGCTACAAAACGTCCAGGACGAACGCGGCGCCCGGATACCCCTCCCCGCTATCCACCGTCCCCCGCCCGATGGCGCTCCGCACGCGGTCCTCCTCCGCCACGTAGACGATCCCGTACCACCTGTCTCCCCCCCGCAGCGCACCCCACTCCAGCTCCAGTGAGAAGGAGCGGTCCGTGCCGTTCCAGCGAATCCGCCACGGCGGGATCAGGAAGCCGTCCGTCCCTCCGTCGTGGTAGGGGCCGCCGGGGGGCCGCCCGCCGGCCCACGGGACCGTCGCCGGCTCCCGGCTCATGAAAACGAGGAGCGGCCGCGTGTCGGGGGCGGTCATCCACCCCCGCACCACCGTGGGCGCGTTCCGCCACACGCGCGGCGGCACGTCCAGCCGGGCGTGCCGGGCGAGGAACTCCTGCACCACGTAGACCGACGAGGTGGCCCGGTCCTCGGCGATTCCCAGTCCCACGTGGGTGCGCCCGGGATCCAGGATCGTGGCCCGGTGGGACGGCGAGGCCATGAGCCACTCCTCGGCGCGCCGCACGTCGAACTGGAGCCACGGCCAGTCCCGGCCCGCCGGGTCGTCGGTGTGCAGGGTCCAGCGGAAGACGTTCTCGCGGACGTGGGCCGTCAGGCCGGCTTCCGATAGACGCTCGTAGGGGGCCCTCCCGTCGGCGGCGTAGTGGCTCAGGTAGCCACCGTCCGCCATGGCCCGGGCGTGGACCTGGGCGACCACGGTCGCGGCCGAGTCGAGTGCCACGAGCGCGAGGCCGTGGTCGGCGCGGTCGGCGTTGATCGCGTCCAGCAGGACGAGCCGCTGGCGAGCGTACCGGTCCCGGATCGGGACGTCGGCGGCCGACGGCACTGTCTCCGATCCCGGCGGCGGGACGGAGTGGCAGGCCACCGCGGCGAGCGCGGCGATCAGGATTGTCCGGGATGCGCGGCCCATCGTCGGTCAGTAAACGCGGACGACCGAGGCCCCGTTGTAATACGTTTCCAGGATCCGCCGGTAGTCCTGGCCGGCCCGTGCCCGGGCCATGGCCCCCACCTGGCACATCCCCACTCCGTGTCCCCATCCGCCGCCCACCAGCGTGAGGCCGACGAGGCGGCCGCCCTCCCGCACCGGCCGGAACAGGAACAGCGTGCTGCGGAGGATCCGGCCCTCGGGATCGGCGAACAGGCGCCGGATGGCGTCCTCCCCGATCAGGTACCGCCCGGTCGAGGTCTCCACGCGAAGCGCCGTCGCCCGTCCTTCCGGGGTCGTGGCCAGCAACTCCATGTCGCGCAGATCGCCCGCCCCCTCCGGCGGCAGCGGCACGAGCCGGGGGAGGTTGCGCCGCACGGCGGCGGCGAGCTGCTCGCCCTCCCAGGCGGCGGTCCAGCGGAAGTAGCGCGACTCCTGGCACCAGAATCCCGCCCCGTCCGGCCGCTCGTCGGAGACCGCCGTCAGGTAGGGGGCCGGCGGCAGGCCGAACGTCTCCTCGACCCGGGCCGTGTGGCCGCCGCAGGTCGAGTGGTAGAACGCCTCGACCAGCGCCCCGTTCCAGACCAGCGCTTCTCCCCGGGTGGCGACCACCGCCCGGACGGCCAGCGAGTCCCCGGGCTCCGGCAGACCGGCGTAGGCCTGGTCCTCCACGCTGCCATAGACGTCGAAGCCGAGTGCGGCCCGGCTGCCCATGCGCTTCAAGGCGTAGGTCCGGGCGGCCACGGCCTGCGCCTTGAGCGCCTCCATCGCGTCGGAGCCGGGCCGCCCCAGCTCCCTGGCCACGACTCCTTCCAGGTACGCTTCCATGGGGACCACGTTCACGGCCGTCACCGACCCGTCGGCGGCGGTCCGGAACTCGATGGCCCCTGGATACTGGACCTGCCGCACGGACAGGGCGCCTCCCGCGAGCGACGCCGCGGCCAGGGGCGCGGCGTGGGGCTCCGACAGCCAGCCGTCGGGCCGCTCCACCCGGAGGGCGGTCTCGAACGGCAGCCGCACCACGCGCCAGGACTCTCCCGGGTCGATCACTGCGATCGGGCGGCTCGAGCCCGCTTCGTGGATCCACCAACGCCCGGCGCCCCCCACCGCGATCGCCGACTCGCCCCACGCCACCCCCACGCGGACCGTGGGCTCGGCGGCGAGCGTGGGGGAAGGCACCGGGGGGCGAGGAGGCACGGGGGGCGGCGCGCCGCCACCGGCGGTGCCGCAGCTCACTGCCAGCGTCATGACGAACGCGGCGGCCGGCAAACAAAAGAGCCGCGCCCGGGGGACGCGGCCGGCCGAACGGAACCTCACGCCGGGTCTACTCCAGGGCGCGGTCCACGCGCACGCCCAGCTTCCCTTCGGCCACGTCTTCCACTTCGACCTGCATGTTGAACCCCCGGTGCTCGACTTCGGTGAACGCCTTGAACCGGGCGTAGAGGACGAGGCCGCGCTGCAACCACTGGTAGAGGCTCGTGTCGCCGTACCGTGTCGCCAGCCGCCGATCGACCGAAGCCATGAAGTCCTCGCTCTCCGTCGAGCCGTCCGGGAGGAAGTGGGCGTCGAACTCCTGGGCGTAGATCTGGTAGCGGTGGAGGATCTCGGGCGCCGCGGCGTCCCGAGACGACAGGCGGAGCGCGGTGGCCATCAGGGCGTCGCGTGTGGGGCCGGGGGAGACCGCGTCGTCGGCGGCCTGTCCGCGCGCCGCGACCGGCAGGGCGGCAGAAAGGACGAATGCCGCGAGGACGAGGCGCACCGGGGGGAAAGATCGGTTCATCATGTGGACGATATCATACGCGCCCACGCCGAACAAGTTCCCCGCGGCGCTACCACTCCTCCGGTCGGATCTCCCGGACGCGGTCGCCGGGACCCAGATCGGACCGTTGGGTCGTGACGAGGACGGCGATCGCCAGATCCCCTTGCACCCGCGCCACCACCGCCGATCCGAGCGGCACGTCCGGGAACTGGCGGCCCGCCTCCCGTGGGCCCGGCCGGTAGACGAGCAGGTGGTCCCCCACGGCCGGCGGCGGACCGGCCGCCCGGCGGATCACGAAGGCATCGAAAGGCGGGAGGAGCTCCTTTTCGGTCTGAAACGCGACGAGAACGCCTTCGGTGCCGATCGGCGAAGCGCCGGCCACCGCGGTCCAGGTCGTATCCGCCGGAGTCACGAGGCGGACAAGATCCCCCACCAGTACCGGACCGTAGTTCACCTCGATCGTCGCCCGCGTCACGTCGCCCGTCAGGGCCTCGACCACGGCCACTCCGGTCGGAACCGCCAGCGTGCCCAGCGGGGCGCCGCTCTCCGGGTCCGTCAGCCGACGGTCCCGACGGTAGATCTGGATCCGGTCTCCGGGCGTCAGTCGGCGGCCGTCCACGACGAGCGGCAGGTAGACCAGGTCGAAGACGGTGAGGCTGCGGTCCTCGATCTCCCCCTCCCGGTCGGTCCCCAGCACCCGCGCCGTTTCGCCCTCCGAGGAGGACTCCATGATCCAGCCGAGAGAGAGCAGAAAGCCCGGCTCGGCGAGCGCCCGCAGGACCTGGGACTCCGCCTCGGTCTCGACCTGGGCCGCCGCCCCCGCCGGCGCCGCGGCGGCCGCCAGAGCCAGAGCCAGCGCCACCGGCCTCACGACCCGAACAGTCCGCGCAGCAGGTTGATCAGGATGCCCACGATGGCGATCGGGCAGACGAATCGGATCAGGAACGCCCATGCAGCGCCGAGCGGGAACTTGCCGTCGTTCGCCCGCACCTCCTCGCCGGCGGCCTCGACCCCCCACACCCAGCCGACGAACACGCTGATCAGCAGCGCCCCCACCACCAGCGAGTACTGGCCGAACACGGTGAAGAGGAAGCTGAGGAAGTCCATGCCTACGCCGGGCACCGCGGTGAGCCAGCTCACCGCGCCGCTGGCCAGGGCGCTCGGGACGCCGACCACGAACGCGACCACGCCCATGGTAATGGCCGCGCGCTTCCGGGACATCCCGCGCTCGTCCACGGCCCACGATGTGACCACCTCCAGCAGCGAAACGCTGGACGTCAGGGCCGCGATCGCCAGCAGCAGGAAGAACATCGTCCCGAACACGATTCCCCCCCACGGGTCCGGGGGGATCGTGCCGAGCAGCGAGGTCAGCACGACGAAGACCATCCCCGGTCCGCCCTGGCCCGGCTGGAGTCCGGCGTGGAAGAGGGTCGGGAAGATGATCAAGCCGGCCATGATCGCAACCGTGGTGTCGAATAGGGTCACCCAGCCGGCCGAGCTCACCAGGTCGTCGCGCTTGGAGACGTAGGAGCCGTACGTGATCATTGCCCCCATCCCCAGGCTGAGGCTGAAGAACGCCTGCCCGATGGCGGCCAGGACGACGCTCCCCGTCACCTTGCTGAAGTCGGGCTTGAAGTAGAACTCCAGTCCGGCTCCGGCGCCCGAGAGGGTGACCGCTCGCGCGACGAGGAGCAGCATCAGGACGACCAGGAGCGGCATCAGGACCTTGGTCCAGCGCTCGATCCCGTCCCGCACGCCGCCCACCACCACGTAGATCGTGAGCGCCATGAACACCAGGTGCCAGCCGATCGCCGACAGCGGGCTGCCCGCGACGTCCCCGAAGATCGCCGCCGTGTCGGTGCCGGAACCGAACGTGCCGATCGCGGCCTTCACCGTGTACGAGAGCGTCCAACCGGCGATCACCGAGTAGAAGCTCAGGATGACGATCCCGGTGAGGACCCCCAGCGTTCCGACGATCACCCACGCCGAGTTCGGGGCGAGGGCGCGAAAGGCGCCGACCGGGTTCCGCTGGGTGCGCCGCCCGACCACGAGCTCGGCCAGCATGACCGGCGCCCCGATGAACGCCACGCATCCCAGGTACACGAGCAGGAACGCGGCCCCCCCGTTGGCGCCCGCCACCGTGGGGAACCCCCAGATGTTGCCCAACCCGATCGCGCTCCCGGCCGCGGCCAGGATGAAACCGAGCTTCGACCCCCAGGTGTCGCGCGGCGCGCTCGTCGTCGGATCCACGGCGTTGTCCTCCCTCTCGGGTTGGATCAGAACGGCAGGTCGTCGTCCTCGAAGTCGCCCGGGACGTCCCGCGTCATTTCGTCGTCGCTGGGAGCCTTCTGCTCCCAGCCGTCACCGGCGGCGCCCGCTCCCCGGCCGGCGCCCGGCGGATCCAGCATGATCATCTGGTCCGCCACGACCTCGGTCATGTACCGCTTCTGGCCCGTCTTCGCGTCGTCCCAGGAGCGGGTCTGGATTCGCCCCTCGATATACACCTTGCTCCCCTTGCCCAGGTACTGCTGGCAGATCTCCGCCAGCCGCCGCCAGGCGACGATATTGTGCCACTCCGTGTTCTCCTCCGTCTGGCCGCTGTCCGTCTTGCGCGTCCAGTTCGTCGCCAGGGAGAACGACGCCACCGGCACGCCGCTCGCCGTGTGGCGCAGCTCGGGGTCGGCCCCGAGGTTCCCGATCAGCATCACCTTGTTGAGACTACGCGCCACGATCTTCCTCCCGTTCCGGGCGCGCCGGACGGCGCGCCTCCGCTGCGGTTGCGCTCGATTGGGTCAGGCCCGCCGCCTCGTCGCCGATCGCTCCGACCACACCACGCGCCACAACCCGATCGTCACGAAGCAGACCACCAGGAAGGATCCCCCCTTCGAGAGGAACGGCAGCGGCAGTCCGGTGATCGGCATGAGACCTACCGTCATGGCCGTGTTGATGACCACGTGGCTCGCCACCAGGACCACCAGCCCGAAGGCCAGCGTGCTGCCGAAGGCGTCGGGGCTCCGTTCCGCCACCCGAACACCCTCTGCCAGAAGCAGGCCGAACAGCAGGAGTGCCACCATTACTCCGACGAACCCGAGCTCTTCGCCGAGAACCGAAAAGATGAAATCGGTGTGCCGCTCGGGGAGAAACGCCAGCCGCTTCTGGCTTCCCTCGAGGAACCCCTTGCCCAGCCACCCACCGGAACCGATGGCGACCTTGGACTGGATCGTGTTCCAACCCGCTCCCTGCGGGTCGATCTCCGGCTGCAGAAAGACGAGCAGCCGACGCTGTTGATATCCCGCCAGCGAGTTCCACAGGGGGAGCGACACGATCCCCATGAACAGGTTCGTGACGCCCACGTAGACCCACGTCTGGCGCGCCGGATTGAGAAGGAGCAGGAGCCCGCCGACGGCCACGATATAGAGCGACCAGAGCGGCAAGGAGAACGTCAGCAGGATGCTCACGAGCGGAGAGAGCATCAGGAAGACGATCACGGGGGGAGCGCCCGCCCAGAATGTCAGGCCGGCCAGCAGCACGACGAACACGGTGGTGGTCCCGAGGTCGGGTTGGAGCAGCGTCAGGACCGCCGGAAGGCTCACCAGGGCGGCCGGGATCCAGAGGTCTCGCAGGTCGCGCGGCGGCGCCTCGAGCGAGGCCGCCCAGCGGGCCACGACCAGGATGACCGCCAGCTTCGCGAACTCGGACGGCTGAAATCCGATCGGACCGAGCCGGATCCACGACCGGGCCCCGCTGATGGCCGGGAAGGCGAGCACGACGACGAGCAGGGCCATGGCCCCGAACCAGGCCGGCCACGCGAGCTTCTCGAGCCAGCGGAGCGGAACCAGCCCCACCACGGCATAGGCCGAGAGCGCCACGAAGAGCCAGATTACCTGGAACTGCCAGTAGGTGGAGCTGGATTCCAGCGTCGTCTGCCCGGCCGAATAGATCAGCGCGATCCCCGCCGACGCCAGCATGACGGCGAGTCCCAGCATGTACCAGTTGTGGGGGGCGGAGAACCGGGCCGGTCGTCTCACGGTCGGGCGGGGGAGACGCTCTCGCTGAGCGCGACGGGCGGTGGCGGCGGAGCCTCGACGGGCGCAATCCCGTTGAGTCCGTCGAGGTAGGTCTGGACGAGCTCGATCGCGATGGGGCTGTGGGCCGACCCGCTGAGCCCCTCCTCCACGATCACGGCGACCACGATCCGAGGACTCTCCATCGGACCCGCCGCCACGAACCAGCCGTGCGGTTCGCCCGCGTTGTGCTCCGTCGTGCCGGACTTTCCGCCGATCGTGTAGCGCCGCTGGATGTGGGCGACCTTTTGGAATGCGGTCCCGCGCCAGTCGTTGACCACTCCGATCATCGACGTGCGCAGGATCGCGAACTGGTCGCGGGAGAGTGGCAGACGGCCGATCCGCTCCGGCTCGCCGGTCGCGCGGAGCCGGGGACGAAGCAGGTCTCCGCCGTTCACCACCGCGGACACGAACTGGGCCATCTTGAGCGGCGTCACCGCGATCTCGCCCTGCCCGATCGACAGGTTCAGGACGACTCCCGATCCCCAGCGTCCGTCGCCGTACTTCTCGTCATACCATTCAGTCGAGGTCGGGAACAGACCCGCTTGCTCGCCGGGCAGGTCGATCCCGGTCGCGTCTCCGAAGCCCCAGGCCGTGCCAAAGCGCGTCAGCTCCTCGAGGCTGAGTCGCAACCCGAGCTGGTAGAAGTAGGTATCGCAGGACGTGATGATGGCGTCCTCGAGCGCGGCCCAGCCGTGGACCGAATGGCAGCCGAACCAGCGGGTGCCGAACTGGTAGCCCCCGCGGCACGGCACGTCGGCGTACTCGTCGGGGTCCACGACCCCGAGGACCATCGCCATGGCGGCGGTGGCCAGCTTGAAGACCGAGCCCGGGGCGTAGCGCGCCTGGATGGCACGGTTCAGGAGCGGCTGGTCCGGGTCGTCGGCCATGTCGCTCCAGGCCTCGCGAGTGAGGCGTCCGCTGAAGAGGTTCGGATCGTAGGTAGGGTGGCTGTACATGAGGAGCACGTCCCCCGTGCGCGGATCCATCGCCACGACCGCTCCGCGCGCGCCCTCGGGGAAGAGCTCGGCCGCACGGCGCTGGAGGTCCAGGTCCACCGTGAGCCGTATGTCGTCGCCGCGCTCCGGCGCCGCGAACGGCCTCGCCGACCACGGCCCCACCTGGCGGCCGAGCGCGTCGACCTCCAGGAACTCAGCGCCCTTCTCGCCGCGGAGCCGGTTCTCGTACATGCGCTCGAGGCCGGTCTTACCGATGATGTCGCCGGCCGCGTAGCCCTGCCCCTCCTCGCGGGTGAGCTCCGCCTCGCTGATCTGAGCCACGTAGCCCGTCAGGTGGGCGGTGGCCCGACCGTGCGGATACACCCGGCGGGGCTTGGGCTGGAGCAGAAGGCCGGGCACGGAATGGCGCTTCTCCTCCAGCAGCGACAGCTCGCGGTAGTCTAGATGATCGTCGATCAGAATGGGGCGGCCCGGGGCCAGGCGGTACTGCCGGATCAGCTCGTCCACGGCCTCCGGCTCCAGGTCCAGGATCGACGCGATCGTGCGCATCCCTTCCACCAGCGCCTCGTCCGACGGCGGTAGCAGCGCAGCGGAATACGCCGGCAGGTTCTCGGCGATGATTTCGCCGTCCCGGTCCAGCACCACCCCCCGCGGCGCGGCCAGCGGGATCGTCCGGACCTGGTTGTGGGTGGAGCGCTCGGACAGGACGTCGTGCTGGAGGACCTGGAGGCGGAAGAACGCGAGCAGCAGAAGAGCCATCGCCCCGGCCAGGCACAAGCGCGCCACGGCCGCGCGACGGTTGCGGCCGACAGGGTCGAAGGGCGCGGTAGCCCGCGGGGTCCTGAGTATCCTCATCCCATATCGTTGTTCGGGGTCGAACAACATAGGCCCGCGGGTCGGGGGGAGCAACCGCCGGGGCTCACGTCCGCGCCAGCAGCCGTTGGAGGGCCCCTCCGACCAGCGCCGTGTAGACGGCCGATCCGACCGCTTCCCAGAAGAACCGCTCCTCGAAGGCCCGCCACGCGCCTTCGGCTGCCATGCCCAGGATCACCACGTCGAGCGCCAGCTTGGCCCCCGCCAGGAGCAGGACATCCACTCCAGGCGTGGTCAGATACAGCGTCTCGCGGGCCTTCCCGATGGCGTAGCCCAGGATCGTCATCACGAGGGCGTGGAGGCCGAAGTCCAGTAGGAAGAGGGAGTCCCGGAACAACCCCAGGCCGAATCCTGCGGCGGCGCCCTGGGCGGCGCCCAGCCGGATCGCCGCGAAGACCAGCGGGATCACCACGAAGTCCGGCGCCGCCCCCCGGATGACGAGCGGCTCCTCGATGACCAGGGCGAAGACCAGGCTCACCGCGACCAGCGCCGCGAACCGGCCGCGCGACAGGCTCTCGGCCCACTGCCCCCGAGCCCGGGCGTTCCGCGTCAGGCCGCTCATGGCGCACCGTCCGCGGTCCCGCTGTCGGCGGGCACCCCCTCCACGGCGGATGCCCCCAGGACCTCCCCCGCCATCGGCGGATAGGCGTAGCCGGGCCAGAACATCTGCAGGTTCTCCCCCGCCGCCGCTCCGGCGGAGACCTGGCGGGTCAGGACGAACACCGTGGTCACCCGGCCGAGGTCCACCACCGATTGCAGCCGATCGACCCTCTGCAGACCCAGCCGGTCGCTTTCCTGGCCCTCGATCACGTGACCGATCGGAACGCCGCGCGGGAAGGTCCCGCCGTAGCCGGACGTGACCACGCGATCGCCGGGGTCCGTGCTCGAGCGCAGCGGGAGGAACAGGCGAAGGCCCCCCGAGGGGCTCGGGCGCACGATGCCGTACTCCAGGTGGTCCCCGGCCACGACCAGCGCGCTCGCGCTGAAGTCCGGATGGGCGTAGACCATGACGAGGCTGGTCTCGGGGCCCACGTCCACCGTCTTTCCCACGATCCCCTGGGCGGTGACGACCGGCAGGTTCTCCACCACGCCGGCGTTGCGGCCGACATCGAGCACGAACGCCGTGGGGAGGGTGGTCAGGTTGCGGTCGATCACCCGAGCGGGAATCAGACGGACCGGCTGATCGGCGGCGAAGTCGAGCATCCGGCGGAGCTCCCGGCTCTGCACGCGCGCGGCCACCACCTGGTCGAGCTCGAGCTTGGCCTGCTGGAGCTCCGTGCGCAACCGCGCATTCTCTTCGCGCAACCGCAGGTAGCCGCCGAAGACGACCCGTACCCGCGATGCGGGCAGGAGCACGAGGTGGTTGGCCCGGCGGGAGATGGAGCGCTCGGTGGATTCGGGAAGGGCGAGCAGAATCAGCGAGGTCACCACCAGCGCCGAAGCCACCAATTCCGCGCGTCGCGCTCTCCGGAGCGCCTGCATCACCGCGGCGGAGCCGCCGCGCGCGCGCCTCCCACCCGAGGTACCCGCGAAGCGGGTCGCGGCCTCACGAGTGTCGGCTGAGCGTCAGCACGCCGCGGTATTTCTCGGGATCGTCGAGGATGCGGCCCGTTCCGCGGACCACACAGGTGAGCGGCTCTTCGTCCACATTGATGGGGAGGTTGGTGTTCTCGCGCAGCAGCGAGTCGAGACCCCGCAGGAGGGCGCCCCCTCCGGTCATGACGATCCCGCGGTCCACGATGTCGCTGGCTAGCTCCGGCGGAGTGCGCTCGAGCGCCTGCCGTACCGCGTCGACCACCGCGGCGATCGGTTCCTGGATCGCCTCCCTCACCTCGGCCGAGCTGATCCGGACGGTCTTCGGGATCCCGGAGACGATGTCCCGCCCCTTGACCTCCATCTCCTGCTCCTCGCCGTCGGGGTAGGCCGAGCCGATCGTCATCTTGACCATCTCCGCCGTGGGCTCGCCGATCAAGATGTTGTAGGACTTGCGGAGGAAGTGGACGATCGCCTCGTCGAACTCGTCGCCCCCCACGCGGATCGACGTGTCGCTCACGATCCCCGACAGCGCGATCACGGCGATCTCGGTGGTCCCGCCACCGATGTCGATGACCATGTTCCCGGTGGGAGTCTCGACCGGCAGGCCCACGCCGATCGCCGCCGCCATCGGCTCCGCCACCAGGAAGACCTCCTTGGCGCCGGCCGACTCGGCGGAGTCCTGCACCGCCCGCTTCTCCACTTCCGTGATCCCGCTGGGGACCGAGATCAGGACTTTGGGCCGGACCGGCATGAACCGGTGCCGCAGGACCCGCTCGAGGAAGTCCCGGAGCATCTTCTCGGTCACCTCGAAGTCGGCGATGACGCCGTCCTTGAGCGGGCGGACCGCGATGATCCCGCCGGGGGTGCGGCCCAACATCTTCTTGGCCTCCATCCCGACGGCCAGGATCTGCCGCGTGTCGGCATCGAGCGCGACCACGGAGGGCTCGTTCAGGACGATCCCCCGACCCTTCACGTAGATGAGCGTGTTGGCCGTTCCCAGGTCGACCGAGACCTCGGTCGCCAGCCGGGTGCCGGAGCCGGCGCGTCGCAGGAATCCCAGCATTCCCTCGCCTCCTCGCGTCACGGGCCGGTGGAGCCGAAGCCTCCCGCGCCCCGTTCGGTCGCGGGAAGCGCGTCGACCTCGACGGGTCGGAGCCGTGCCACGGGCGCCACGACCAGCTGCGCGATCCGGTCACCGGGGGCGATGTCGACTGCCCCGTCGCCCAGGTTGACCAGCAGCACCTTCACCTCGCCGCGGTAGTCGGAATCGATCGTCCCCGGCGCGTTCAGCACCGTCACGCCCCGCTTCGCCGCGAGCCCCGAGCGGGGCCGGATCTGTCCCTCGCAGTCCTCGGGCAGCGCGATCGCGAAGCCGGTCCCGACCAGCGCGCGCCCGCCGGGCTCGAGGCGCTGGGACGCCACTGCGCGCAGATCGATCCCGGCCGCGCCCCCGGTGGCGTACGCCGGCAGCGGCAGGTCGTGCTCCCCGGTCCGGCGGAATCGGAGCTCGCGGGCGTCCGCGCCGACCGTCATCCTCCGACGGCCTCGGCCGGGTCCTGATAGGGCAGGTCGAACGCCTCGGCCACGCCGGGATAGGTCACCTGACCGTTCACGATGTTCAATCCCCTGAGCAGCGAGGGGTTCCCCCGGCACGCCTCGCGCCAGCCGAGGTACGCGATCTTCCGGACGTAGGGGAGGGTAGCGTTCGTGAGGGCGATGGTCGAGGTGCGCGGCACCGCCCCGGGCATGTTGGCGACGCAGTAGTGGACCACCCCGTCGACCACGTACACCGGATCCTCGTGGGTGGTCGGCCGGCAGGTCTCGATGCAGCCCCCCTGGTCGACCGCCACGTCCACGACCACGGCCCCGTCCTTCATGGTGCCCAGGTCCTCGCGGGTGACCAGGTTAGGGGCCTTGGCCCCGGGCAGGAGCACCGCCCCGATCAGGAGGTCCGCCCGCGTCAACAGCTCGCGGATGGTGTGGGCGTCGCTGAAGAGGCAGTCCACGTTGGCGGGCATGACGTCCTCGAGGTACCGCAGGCGGTCGAGCGAGACGTCCAGGATCGTGACGCGGGCCCCCATGCCGGCGGCGATCTTGGCCGCGTTCGTGCCCACCACACCGCCCCCGATGATGACCACCTCGCCCGGCGGCGTTCCCGGCACGCCGCCCAGCAGGATGCCCCGGCCCCCCATCAGCTTCTCCAGGTACTTGGCGCCCTCCTGGACCGCCATCCGGCCGGCCACCTCGCTCATCGGCACGAGAAGCGGCAGCGTTCCGTCCGGCTCCTCCACCGTCTCGTAGGCGATGGCGACCGCGCCCGAGCGCATCATTCCCTCGGTCAGCTCGCGGCTGGCGGCGAAATGGAAGTACGTGAAGACGATCTGGCCCGGCCGCATCCGCTCGTATTCGGCCGGCTGCGGCTCCTTCACCTTCACGATCATCTCGCACTCGGCGAAGATCGGGTCCGGACCGTCGACCAGACGGGCCCCGGCGGCCGTGTAGGCCTCGTCCGCGAAACCGGATCCCTCGCCCGCCGCCCGCTCCACCCACACCTCGTGGCCGTCGCGCGTCAGGACCTCGGCGCCCACAGGCTGGAGGGCCACCCGGTTCTCGTTCGTCTTGATCTCCCGCGGGACCCCGATCCGCATGACGGCTCCTCCGCGGCCCTAGCGCCGGTCGCGACCGCCGGACCGGCCGCGGCCTCCGCCGCCCCGTCCGCCCCGGTCGCCTCCGCGGTCACTGCGCTCGGTGCGCTCCGGCTCGACGTACCCCTCGGGCTTCTCCAGCAGCGCCTTGCGGGAGAGCTTGACCCGCCCCTGGTTGTCGATGCCGATCAGCTTGACCTGCACGATGTCGCCCTCGCTCAGTACGTCCTCCACCTTGTCGACCCGCCGGTACTCCAGCTCCGAGATGTGGACCAGGCCGTCCTTGCCCGGCAGGATCTCCACGAAGGCGCCGAAGGTCGTGATGCTCTTGACCGGCCCCTCGTAGACCCGGCCCAGCTCGGGCTCCTCGATGATCTGCTCGATCCGCCGGCGGGCCTCCTCGCCGGCCGCCCCGTCGATCGAGGCGATCGTGACGACGCCCTCGTCGTCGATGTCGATCTTGGCGCCGGTCTCCTCCTGGAGCCCCCGGATCACCTTGCCGCCCGTCCCGATGACCTCGCGGATCTTCTTCTTGGGGACGGTGATCGAGATGATGCGCGGCGCCCACTGGCTCATGATCTCGCGCGGCCCCTTGAGGGCCTGGTCCATGATCCCGAGGATGTGCATCCGGGCCTCGCGGGCCTGGCTCACGGCCGTCTTCAGCACCTCGGAGGAGACGCCCTTGATCTTGATGTCCATCTGGAACCCGGTGATCCCGTCGGCGGTGCCGGCGACCTTGAAGTCCATGTCGCCGAGGAAGTCCTCGACCCCCAGGATGTCGGAGAGCACCGCCAGGCGGTCCCCTTCCTTCACTAGGCCCATGGCGATCCCGGCCACCGGCTTCTTGAGCGGCACGCCGGCGTCCATCATGGCCAGCGAGCCGGAGCAGACGCTCGCCATCGACGACGACCCGTTCGACTCGAGGATGTCGGAGACGATCCGGATCGTGTACGGGAACTCCGCGTGCTCGGGCAGCATGCCCTTCAGCGAGCGCTCGGCGAGCGCGCCGTGGCCGATCTCGCGCCGGCCGGTGAAGAAGCGTCCCACCTCGCCCACCGAGTAGGGCGGGAAGTTGTAGTGGAGCATGAAGGTCTTGTCCCACTTGGGATCCAGATCGTCGATCATCTGCTGGTCCTGGCGGGTCCCCAGCGTGACCACGCCGAGCGACTGGGTGCTCCCGCGCGTGAACAGCGCGGAGCCGTGCGTGCGGGGCAGGATCCCCACCTCGATGTCGATCTGGCGGATGTCGGTGGGACCGCGGCCGTCGGCGCGCACGCCCTCGTCCAGGATCCGGTTCCGCATGACCGACTTCTCCACCGACTTGAGCGTGTTCTTGACGAGCGCGGACTTGGCGGCGAACCCGTCGCCCAGCTCCGCCTCGAGGGCCGCGGTCACACGGTCCCGCATCTCGTCGAGGGCGCGGTTGCGCTCCTCCTTGTCGCCGATCGCCATCGCCGTGCGGACGTCCGGCTCGGACAGCTCACGGACGCGGCTCTCGAGCGCCTCGTCCTTCTCCGGGCCCGACCACTTCATCGGCTCCTTGCCGACTTCCGCCTTGAGCTCTGCGATCGCGGCGCAGATCGTGGCGATCGCCTCCTGGCCGGCATCCATCGCGCCGAGGAGGGCCTCCTCCGAGACTTCGTCCGCCGACCCCTCGACCATCACGACCGAATCGGCCGTCCCGGCCACGACCACATCGAGGTCGCTCTCGTCGAGCTGTTCGAAGGACGGGTTGATCACGTACTCGCCATCGACCCGGGCGACGCGAACGCCGGCCACCGGGGTCTCGAACGGGATCCCGCTGATGGACACGGCGGCGCTGCAGCCGACGATCCCCAGCACGTCGGGGTCGGAGGTGGCGTCGTACGAGAGCACCTCGCAGGCCAGCTGGGTCTCGTGCATGAAGCCGTCGGGGAACATGGGGCGGCAGGG
>DATLFF010000115.1:0-2582 GCA_035524915.1 Gemmatimonadota bacterium
CCGGCCCGAGGCCCTGCGCGCGGGCGCGAGCGGCCACGTCGATCCCGGCCAGGCCTGGGACGTGATGATGGCGAACGAGAAGCCGGGCGGACACGGCGACCGCTCCGTCGCCGTCGCGGCACTGGACATGGCGCTGTGGGACCTGGCCGCCAAGGCCGAAGGAAAGCCGCTGCACCGGCTGCTGGCCGAGCGGTTCTGCGGCGGCGCGGCCGAGGAGGTGGTGGAGGTCTATGCCGCCGGCGGCTACTACTACCCGGGCAAGGACCTTTCGGCCCTGCAAGACGAGATACGCGGTTATCTCGACGCGGGGTACCGCCAGGTCAAGGTCAAGATCGGCGGCGAGCCGCTCGAAGACGATCTCCGGCGGATCGAGGCCGCGCTCCACGTCCTCGGGCGCGGTGAGGCCCTGGCCGTGGACGCCAACGGCCGGTTCGACCGGGACACGGCCCTTCGCTACGCGGACGCGCTCGCTCCCTACGGCCTGCGCTGGTACGAAGAGCCGGGCGACCCGCTCGACTTCGACCTCCTGGCCGAGGTGTCCGCCGCCAGCGCCACGCCGCTGGCCACGGGGGAGAACCTCTTCTCGCTCGGCGAGTCACGCAACCTCGTCCGCTACGGCGGACTGCGGCCGCGGCGCGACTTTCTCCAGATGGACCCCGGGCTCTGCTACGGACTGGTCGAGTACCTGCGGATCCTGGACATGCTGCAGCGGCACGGCTGGTCGCCGCGCCGGTGCGTGCCCCACGGCGGGCACCAGTTCGCGCTGCACATCGCGGGCGGGCTGGGCCTGGGCGGCAACGAGTCCTACCCCGGCGTGTTCCAGCCGTTCGGAGGCTTCGCCGACGGCGTGCCGGTCGAAGACGGGCGCGTGCGCCTCCCCGAATCTCCCGGCATCGGCATCGAGCTGAAGGCCGACCTGTTCCGCGAGTACCAGAAGCTCCTCGGCTGAGCCGCCGGCCGAGGGGAGCGCCGGTTCACCTCTTCTCGATCTGCCGGAGGCGGCGGGCCGGGATGAGCCGCACCGGTCCGAGCAGACCCGAGTCGAGGGGCTCCCAGCCGCTCGCGTCGAACGGCTGATAGCGCAGGGTGACGAAGTTGATGTCGTAGAACCGCCTCCACTCGACCCCTCGTCGGTCGAGGCAGCGGATGCGGTTCGCCATCAGGTTCGTGACCTCCACCTCCAGCCGATGGCGGCCCGGCGTCAGCCGCTCCGCGTCCAGGGCGATTCGAAACGGGATCGCGAACACCGTCCCCAGCGTCTCGCCGTCCAGCCGCACCCGCGCCGACTCGGCCACCCGCCCCAGGTCCAGGATCCACGCTTCGGCCGGTCGTGCCACCTCGAAGACGATCGAGTAGCGCGCGGTCCCCGAGAAGCACTCGACGTCCTCACCGCCCGAACGCGTCCACGAGGCGAGCTCCGACACGCTCCGCTCCTCGGGCAACGTGGGGCCGCCTTCCAGGAAGGAGACCGTCCACGTGCCCGTGATCGTCCGGGCCCGCGTGTCGTCCGGGTCCAGCGAGTGCCAGCGCTCGCCTTCGAACCGCCCTTCGTGTCGCGTCTGCAGGAGGATCGACTCGCCGGGCCGGAGCTGGAGATGGATCAGGGCGTTCTTCTCGCTTCGGCGCAGCGCGGCCACGCCGGCCCGTCCGGTGAGGGGGTCGAAAAGCGCCACCGACTCCGGATGCCCGGAGAGCGGGATCCAGCCGTCGACCGCTGCGCCGCCGAGGTTGGCCACGAAGTAGGAGCGCCCGTCGGCGGTGGCCCGCCGCACGAACTGCAGGCCAGCATCCACCATGGCTTCGCGCGGCACGCCCGCCGTCTCGGCCAGACGCACCGCATCGGGTCCGACGAGCCAGCGCCCCCGGCCCACGCTCGCGCGGCGAATGCCTTCTTCCGGTGTGCCGCGTAGCGCCAGACGCGCCCGCAGCCGCTCCAGCCGCTCGCGCCGGGCCGCGAGCGCGCCCAAGCCGGGGACGTCGGAGGGCAAGTCGCCGACGACGAGCACGACCGCGCCACGATCGGCGAGATCCACCAGTCGCTCCATGGTGGGGAGGGGGATGAGGCGCGTCGGCGGAATCAGGATGGCCCGGTAGCGTCCTCCCGGAGCCTCCAGTCGGTCGCCGGCCCACTCGAGCTCCCGCACCTGGCGGTCGGAGATGTAGTCGACGGCGTACCCCGCCGTGTCCAGCGCCCGGGCGAGACGGTGGAAGGGCCGTCCATGGAGCCAGCGCTCCGGCTTGTGGACGGACAACGCTTGCTGCAGCCCTTCGGCGTCGTGCCAGAGGTCGTGGATGGGGAAGTAGAGCAACAGGTCGCCGTCGGGATCGCCCGACTGGAGGAACGACTGCACCCGCGACACGTACTCGTTCAGGGCGGGCAGGTCCCGCCAGAACGAGTTGGTGGGGCCGAAGTGGGTCGACGCATACCAGAGTCGGCCGGGCCAGGGCTCCTGCCGCGGCGAAAAGGTGATCCCGTGGAAGAAGACGTGGTTGATCCCACCCAGGAAGAGCTGGTCGAGCTCCGGCTTGACCTGGGCCAGGGACACCTGGAAGTGCTCGCCGAGCCAGGTCGCCGACTCCGA
>DATLFF010000116.1:0-2101 GCA_035524915.1 Gemmatimonadota bacterium
CGCGGCTTCGGATCGGGCAGCGCTTCGGGCTCTCCCAGGAACACGATCGCGACCAGCCGCTCGTCGTCGCCGACCTCTAGCGATTCCCGCAGGGCCGCCTCGCCCATGACCGCGCCCGTCTTGATGTGCGTCCCGAGCCCCTCCGCGACCACGGCCAGCGACAGGTTCTGGACCGCCATGAACGCCGTGGCGTAGTCCTCTTCCCGGATCTCCGGATCCTCGTTCACGTGCACGACCACGCCGATCATCGACGGGACCTCCAGCGTGCGACGGACCACCTTCTCCCGCACCGCGCGCTCCGCCTCCGGATCATCCACCTTTCGCGTCTTCCGCCGCGCCAGCGCCTCGGCGTACACGCGTTTCGCTTCAGGGCCCAGCACGCGGAACCGGACCGGCTCGGTCATCCGGTGATTCGGCGCGAGCGCGGCCAGCTCTATGAGGTCCTCGATCCGGCCGCGCGGCACTTCGGCGGCGGTGAAGTCCTTGACGGAGACGCGGGCGCGGATGGCTGATTCTACGGTCATGATCCGATTGTCGAAGAGTCTCAGCGGGTGGAAACGGTATGGATACTACACCGGCCCCTTGCCGGCCGCGAAGGGTGCGTGAGAAAGACGGGGACCGGCCGGCGCCAGCCATGGCGCGTGACCGCGCCGCGTCAGCGGTGATGCGTCTCGACCGCTGACGTCGCCATCAGCTGTGCGACCGGCGTGAGGAAGATCACGAAGCCCAGTTCCGAGCTCACGGCGGCGAGCACGCCGGCCGTGCCGACGGCCGTGGCGACCAGGATGTCGAGACCCAGTGAACCGCCCCGCTGGTTGCCCAGATGTACGCCGCCCGCCAGCCCCAGGCTCTCTCCCACCGTAGCGCCGAGGATGCCACCGGAGACGCCCGAAAACTCGTGGCAGGGGTCACAGAGTGCCGATTCTAAGGTGTAGCCCGCGAAGGCGCCGGCGATGAGGCCAACCCCACCGAGGAGGAGGCCATAAACGACCATCAGCTCCGGCTGCTCCTCCGCGGATGGGGTGAGGGCCTGGAGCGGTGCGGGCGCTTCCGCTTGCTGCAACCCGGTGAACCGGGAGGTGGGCCGTTCCTGCGCGGAGAGGGCGGATGTGCCTCCGACCACGAGTAGCACGAGTGCGGCGTCAGTTCGAAGACGCATGACTCCTCCGTGTCCGCAGCTGCCTAGCCGCCGACCGGCGCGGGATACGGCAGCGGCCGCGCGCTGGTCGGGGAGTCGCCGCGGCCGCGGGCTCTGGACGTGGCGGGCGAGCCGCCGTTCTCGTCGAACGCGACGCCGCGCGCGGCCTGGAGCGCCCTCCAGACGCGGGGCGGCGAGAACGGGAGGGAGTCCATGCGGATGCCGACCGCGTCGTATATGGCGTTCGCGATCGCGGGGATGGACGGGTGGAGCGGGCCCTCCCCGGCCTCCTTGGCGCCGTACGGGCCCTCCGGATCGATGGACTCGACGATCAGCGACGTCATGTCGGGGGTGTCGAGCGACGTGGGGATCCGGTAGTCGAGCAGCGACGGCGCGTTGTGCAGCCCCGCCTTCCCCTCCAGCTCCGACTTGAACACCTGCTCCTCCATGAGCGCTTCGGCGAACCCCATGTACGCGGAGCCCTCCATCTGCCCCTCGACCAGCACGGGGTTGATCGCGCGGCCGCAGTCGTGCGCGATCCAGATGTTCTTCACGACGACGACGCCCGTCTCCTCGTCCACTTCCACTTCCGCCACGTGCGCGGTGAAGGAGTAGGCGGGCGAGGCGCCGATGGTCCCGCCGCGGTACTCGCCGTGCACGTCCTTGGGCGTGTCGTACCACCCGGTGGACCCGAGCGTGCCGTGCTTCGCTTCGGCGATGTTGAACGCTTCGGAGATCGGGATCCTCCGGGCGGTGTCCTTCAGGTCGAACGCCCAGCCGCCGGCCAACCCGACGCGCCGCGGCGTCGTCTCCCACGCCTCCGCGACGGCGCCCGTCACCTTCTCCCGGATCTGCCGGGCCGCGTGGATCGCGGCGTTGCCGACCATGAACGTCTCGCGCGAGGAGTACGCGCCGAGGTCCACGGGGACCTGGTCGGTGTCCGTCGAGACCACGCGCACGTAG
>DATLFF010000117.1:0-4627 GCA_035524915.1 Gemmatimonadota bacterium
CCGTCCTCGCAGCCGATCAGGGTGCAGGCGGAGTCGTAGATGTCCCCCGAGCATCCGGCCAGCCCCAGGGTGAGGGCGGCGATCGTGACCTTCAGTGCGATCATCCCTCCGATTCTATCCGACGCCCCGCCATCCGGTCCAGCAGCTCGGCCTCGGTGACCTCCCCCTTCGCCCGGTCGAGCTCGATCCGCCCGCGGCGGAGCGCCACGAACCGGTCCCCGACCGGCCAGGCGTGGCGCGGCTGGTGGGTGACCAGGAGGACGGCCGCGCCGCCCGTCTTCGCGCGCTCGATCTGCTCCAGAACGACGGCCGCCTGGCGCACCCCGAGCGCCGCCGTCGGCTCGTCGAGCACCAGGACCCGCGCGCCGCGGTGGAGCGCGCGGGCGATGGCGACCGCCTGGCGCTCGCCGCCCGAGAGGCCGGCCACCGGGCGCCGGACGTCGTCGATGGCGATCCCCTGCCCGGCGAGCGCCGCCCCAGCCTCGCGGCGCGCCCGCCGGACGTCGATCCGCCGCAGGAGCCCGCGGCCGACGGTGGGCTCGGCGCCCAGCCAGAAGTTCCGCCACACGCTCATGAGCGGCAGGAGCGCGAGGTCCTGGTGGACGGCGGCGACGCCCCGGGCGGCGGCGTCCCGGGGGGAGCCGAAGACGACCGGCGCGCCGTCCAGCCGGACGGTCCCCTCGTCGGGCGGATGCACCCCGGTCAGGATCCGGACGAGCGTGGACTTGCCCGCGCCGTTGTCGCCCAGGAGGCACACGACCTCGCCGGAGCGGAGCGCGATCGAGACGCCGTCGAGCGCCGCCACGCCGCCGAAGCGCTTGGAGACCTCGGCCGCCTCGAGGACGGGCCGGGCGCCGGAGCCGGAAGCGCTCACGCCGACGCCAGCCCGCGCCGGCGGACCCGGTCGTTGAAGAGCGCCGCGGCGAGGAGCACCACCCCGAGGAACACCTGGAACCAGTCGGCGTCCACTCCCGTGATCACGATCCCCTGCTGCACCAGGCCGAAGACGAGCGCCCCGAGCGCGGCGCCGAGCGCCGAGCCGTAGCCGCCGGTCAGGAGCGTCCCCCCGATCACCGCGGCGGCGATGGCGCGGAACTCCTGGAGCTCGCCCCGGAGCGCGTCCGCGCCGGTGAAGCGGACCGCCTGGATCACCGCGACCAGCCCCGCCGCCAGCGCGGTCGTCACGAAGAGCCCGACCTTCACCCGTTCGACCGGCACCCCCGCCTCCCGCGCGGCCTTTGCCGAGCCGCCGGTGGCCTGGATCCAGTTGCCGGCCCGCGTCCGAGAGAGGATCCAGGCCCCGACCGCCGCCACCGCCAGCCACCAGAGGACCGAGATCCGGAACGGCCCCAGGTCGGCGGCGAAGACCACCCGCGCGGCCTCGTATCCCGCGGCCTCCTCCAGCTCGCCGATCTGGGTCCGGCCGGTGAGCCCCCGCGAGAGCGCGACCGTCAGCCCGCGGAAGACGAACAGCGAGCCCAGGGTCACGATGAACGACGGGAGCCGGGTCCTCACCACCAGCCAGCCGTTGGCGAGACCGATCCCCGCCGAGATCACGAGCGTCGCCCCCACCGCCGGCCAGAGCGGCCAGCCGAAGTGGGAGACCAGCAGCATCATCGCCATCCCGGCGAAGCCGATCACCGAGCCCACCGAGAGGTCGAACTCGCCCGCGATCATGAGAAGCGCGACCGTCACCGCGAGGATCCCGAGCGGGGCGGCGGCGTTGAGGACCGCCGCGGTCCCGTCCGCGCTCCGGAACGCGGGCCCGGCGATGGCCGCGAAGACGAGCCACACGACGAGAACGCCCGCCGCCGCGGCGACGGAGGGCCGCGCGAGGAGCCTCAGCGGAGGCCCTCGGCCGAGAGCTCGATGACGGCCGCCGCGTTCTCCCGCGTGACGAAACCGGGGCCGGTCGCGACGACGCCGCCCCCGCCCGGCGCTACGCCGGCGCGGGCGTGCGCCGCCAGGAGGACCACCGGCAGGTAGCCCTGGAGGAACGGCTGCTGGTCGACCGCGAAGGCGATCTCGCCCGACTCGACGGCCCGGAGGACCTCGGGCGAGAGGTCGAAGGTCGCTAGCGCCGGCCGGCGGGCGGCGTCGATCCCGCGCACCGCCGCCAGGGCGGGCGCGGCGCCGGCGGGGCCGAGCGCCAGGACGCCGTCCGTCTCGGGCCGCGCGGCGAGCGCGCCCGCGATCCGCTCCCGCGCGGCGTCGGGGTCGGCCAGGTCGACGGCCAGGACCTCGACCGTGCCGCCGGAGGCGGCAAGTCCGGCCCGCAAGCCGGCGCACCGGCGGTCGAGCGCGGCGTTGCCCACTTCGTGGTTCACGCACAGCGCCCGGGTCACGCCGGAGCCCGACAACCGCTCCCCGGCCGCCACGCCCGCCTCGTACTCGGGCTGACCCACGTGGGCGATCGCGCCCAGGCGCGCCCAGGCGTCGTCGCCCGAGTTGGTCGAGACGACCGGGATCCCCGCCCCGACCGCCGCGCGGATCGCGCCTCCGAGCGCCGCGGGATCGGGAATCGAGACGACGAGTCCGTCCGGCCGCGACGCGGCCGCGGCCTCGATCAGGTTCGCCATCTCGACCATGTCGAAGGAGAGCGGCGCCTGGTACTCGACGTCGATCCCCAGGTCCTCGCCGGCCGCGTGGGCGCCGTTCGAAACAATCGACCAGAAGGGGTCGGCGGACTGACCGTGGGTCACGACGACCACGCGGAGGTTCGGGCCGCGGACGCCGTCGGCGGGGTCACCGGTGCAGGCCGCGAGGAGGACAACGAGCAGTCCCGCGCCGCGGCCGCTCACGCCGGCGCCACCCGCGCGGCCCAGGCCGCGGTCACCTCCGCCAGCTCGTCCAGCACGTCGTCGTCCGTCCGGCCGGAGCGCTTCGGCACGTGGAAGCCGTGGTCGGCGTCCTCGATCACGTGGAGGGTGGAGAGATCCCCGAGTCCCTCGAGGACCGGCCGCAGGAGATCCAGCCGGGCTAGACTGTCGCGCGTCCCCTGGAGGAACAGCATGGGGACATGCACGTCGGCCAGGTGCGCCGCCCGCTCGTTCCCCGGCTTGGCCGGCGAGTGGAGCGGGAAGCCGAAGAACACCAGCCCGCGGACGCCGGAGAGCCCATCGCCCGCCGCCGCCCGCGAGGTCATGCGGCCGCCGAGCGACTTGCCGCCCGCCAGGATCGGCAGGTCGGGGGCCGCGGCTGCGGCCATTTCGACCGCCCGCCGGACCGCCGCCTCCAGGACGCCCGGCGGGTCCGGCCGCCGCTTTCCCGCCTCGATGTAGGGGAACGCGTAGCGGAACGTGGCCACGGCGCGCCCGGCCAGCCGGTCGGCGAGCCCCACCATGAACGGATGGTCGGGGCCGGCGCCCGCGCCGTGGCCGAGCACCAGGAGCCAGCGGGCCCCGTCCGGCCGCAGGAGACCGCTCACCGGCCGCGCGCCCCGCTCACGCCCCCTCCGCGATCTCGCGGAACCGCTCCGCCAGCCGCGGCCCGGTGGCCTCGTCCTCGTGCTTGAAGAAGACGTACGCATCCTCCCAACCGGCTTCGGCGAAGCGGCCGGCCCAGCGCTCGAGCGCGTCGTCGTCGTACTCGACCCGCCGGAGCCGGGCGTAGCCGTGCGGGGCGGTCGCGACCACCGGGGGCTCGGGCTTCTCGTCCATGTCGGAGGCCACGAGTGCGGCGCCGAACTCGCGGAGCGCGTCATAGACCTCGTCGTCGAACCAGGAGGAGCTCCGGAACTCGAGCGCGACGGAAAAGTCCGGCGGCGCGCTCGCCAGGAATCCGCGGAGGAGCTCCACGTCCTTCTTCAGATACGGGGGGAGCTGGACCAGCGTGGGGCCGAGCCGCTCCCCGAGCGTGGCCGAGGTGTCGGCCAGGTACGTCACCTCGTCGGCGCACTCCGCCAGCTTCTTCTGGTGGGTGATCTTCCGCGAGGCCTTGAGCGCGAACCGGAAGCCGTCGGGGACCTGAGCCGCCCAGCCGTCCAGCAGCTTCCGCGTCGGCATCCGGTAGAACGTGTTGTTGATCTCGACCGCGTCGAGCCGGCCGGCGTAGTACGAGAGCATCTCCTGGTCGGGGAGGTCCTCCGGGTAGAAGGGGCCCTTCCACTCCTTGTATGAGAACCCGCTCGTGCCGACCCGGAGCCTCAGCGCGCCTCGCCCCTGGCCGCGGGGGGAACGCCCGCCAGCTCGCTCAGCGTGGTGACGCGGTAGCCGCGGCGGGCGAGCTCGGGGAGGACCCGGCGCAGCACTTCCGCCGTCTCGTCCCCCCGGCGCTCGTCGTCGTGGAGGATCAGCACGGCGCCCGGCCGGGCGCTGTGGAGGACGTACGGGGCCACCAGGGCGGGGACCGGGAGCCAGCCGTCCAGCGGGAGCATCGAGGCGAGCGCGGTGCCGTAGCCCTCGGCCGCCGCCTCGGCCACCATGCGGCGGTCGAACCAGCCGTGGCCGGGGCGGAACCAGACGGGATCGCCGAAGGGCTCGATCAGCGCGTCCGCGCGTTCGAGGCTCCGCTCGAACTCGGCGTCGTCCATGAGGATCGTGGCCCGCTCCTCCATCGTGTGGTTGGCGACCTCGCCGCCGGCCTCGACGATCCGGCGGACGGCCGCCGGCCGCTCGGCCACCCGCTC
>DATLFF010000118.1:0-2725 GCA_035524915.1 Gemmatimonadota bacterium
TTTCGGGTCATGGGTACTGGGCGCCGTCGGCGGGTGGGCCGTCGTGATCGGCAACGTCATCGCCATCACGAGCATGGCCGGCTGGCTATGGGTCATGCGGCCGGAGCTGCGCCGCGAGCTGCGCGCCGCGCCCGCCCATACGCGGGTATGAGCCGCGACTGACCGACCTCACCGGACGCCCGAAGGCGAGACCCTTCACTCGGCGCGCAGCGCCACCACCGGGTCCACGCCCGCCGCCCGGCGCGCGGGGACCCAGCTCGCCAGCACGACGACGCCGGCCAGCACCCCCGCGGCGGCCACGTACGCCGCCGGATGCGTCGGCTGCACCTGGTACAGCATGCCGCCCAGGAACCGGGTCAGCGCGAGCGCTGCGAGCCCACCGACCACGAGGCCGGCGACCGCGATCCGCAGCGAACCTCCCACCACCATGCGCTCCACCCTGCCCGGGGGGGCGCCCATCGCCATGCGCACCCCGATCTCCCCGGTGCGGCGCTGGACCAGGTAGCTGAGCACGCCGTAAAGCCCCACCGCCGCCAGTACGAGCGCCGCGAAGGCCGCCAGCCCCAGGAGGGTCATCGTGAACGACAGCCCGCTGACGGATGCGGCGACGACGGACGTCATCGCCCGCGGGTTGTCCAGCGGGATCGCCGGGTCCAGCCCCTGGACGGCCTCCCTGATCTCCGGAAAGAGTGTCATCGGGTCCGCGCTCGCCGTCCGGACGATCAGGTTGCCCGCGGACCCCCAGAGGCCGCCGGTCGGCGGGATGGGCACCACCGGATAATAGATCGCGATCGCGGGTGGGTCCGTGGGCGACCCCCCGTAAACGTCCCCCACGACGCCCACCACCGTATAGAAGGGGCCCTCGGTCCGCCCCCCGGGCGCCACCCTCCTGCCGAGCGCATCGCCGCTCGGCCAGAACTTTCGGACGAAGGCCTGGCTGACCACGATCGTACCGGTCTCCGGGTGATCGTTGTCCGCGCGCTCGAACGTGCGGCCCTCCAGGAGCCGTATCCCGAGTGCCTCGAAATAGCCGTCCGTGACGGAGACCTGCGTCGCGCACAGCGTGTTGTTTGAATCCGCGATCCGCTGCATCACTTCCGCGTCCGGGAACGCCTGGATCGTGCAGCCGTAACTGTCCGCTATCGGCACTGCCTGGCCGGTCCCCGCCGCGACGACGCCGGGGATGGCGCGCACCCGCTCGAGCATGGCGTCGTAAAAGGACCACTGGTCCTGGCGCGTCTGGTACCGTGACCATGGCAGCGGGATGCCCACCGCCACAACGCCGGCGACATCGATACCCGGGTCCACGGCGCGGATCCGCCGGAAGCTCTCGATCAGCAGCGCCGAGCCGACCAGGAGCACCATCGCCAGGGCGACCTGCGTCATCACCAGCGCGCCCCGCGCCCGCTGCCGCTCACGCCCGACCGTCGCCGTCCGCCCCCCGTCCATCAGGTCCGCCAGCGAACGGGCGCCCCGGGCATAGCGAAGGCCCGGCAGGATCGACAGGGCGAGCGCCACCACGACCGTGAGGGCGCCGGTGAAGGCCAGCGTGCTCCCGTCCAGGCTCAAGCCCTCCAGCCGCGGGAGGTTGCCCGGCGACGCCGCCCTCACCCACTCGGTCCCCCAGTACGCCAGGAGCAGTCCCAGGAGCGCGCCCGCGGCGGCGACGACCAGACTCTCCGCCAGGAACGATCGGATGATCGCTGCGCGACCGGCGCCCATCGCGGTCCGTACGGCCATCTCGCGACGCCGCCCCTCCGCCCGCGCGAGCAGCAGGTTGGCGATGTTCGCGCAGGCGATCAGCAGCACCAGCCCCACGCCGGCCAGGAGGATCCACAGGCTCCCGGCCACCTCGCTCACCAGATGATCCTTCAGCGGCGTGGCGCGCGTCCGGAAGCCGTAGCGCTCCATGAAGCCCTCGTAGTAGGCCTGCGGGAACATCGAGGTCAGCCGGGGATTGAACCCGGCCAGCTCCACGCTCGCTTCCTCCGCGCTCGACCCGGGAGCGAGTCGCGCCAGGGTCTGGAACTCGTTGTGACTGTTAATGAACTGGCCGGCAAGGTTGAGCTGCAATGGGAGCCAGATGTCCGGCCGCGCCTCCGCCGGAACGTGCGCGGGCAGCTCCAGGTCCCGCTGCATCACGCCCACGATCTCCACCGGGGCATCGTTGACCATCAGCGTGCGCCCGACCACCGACCCGTCCCCGCCGAACGCGCGCTGCCAGTACCCGTGCGAGAGGATGGCGACGAGCGGCGCGCCGTAGTCGTCATCCGCCTCGTCCACGAGCCGCCCCGCCACCGGCCGGGCCCCCAGCAGCTGGAAGAGCGCAGCGGTGCCCCGCCACACCCCCACCCGTTCCGGGCCGTCCGGGCCCTGGAGGGTAGTCTGCCCGAAGCTGAATCCCGCGAGCCGATCGATCGTCCTCGACTGCTCCCCGAACAGCGAGTACTGGGCCCGCGACAGATCCCACGTTCCCTCCGTCGTCTCGCTCGTGAGCCGGACCAGTCGCTCGGCTTCCGGATACGGGAGCGGTGCCACCAGCACGCGCTCCACCACGGAGAAGATCGCGGTGGTGGCGCCCAGCCCCAGGCCGAGCGTCAGCACGGAAATGATGGCGAAGCCTCTCGCACGCGCGAGCGAACGGGCCGCCTGACGCAGATCACGCAGAGCATTCATGGCGAAAACGGGCCTCCGGGGTTCAGTGGCAGCGGCTCACCGGACGTCG
>DATLFF010000119.1:0-2132 GCA_035524915.1 Gemmatimonadota bacterium
CCGCTACCTCGACGGCGAGATGGATGGCCGCGAGTCCGGGTTGCTGATCGAACGCATGCGCGCCGAGCCCGCCACGGCCGCGCGCCTCGAGGAGCTCCAGCTCCGCTCCTGGCACCTCTCCGCCATACTCCCGCACGCGGATCCGTCGGCGCAGGAAACGGCTCGATCCGGCGACGTCGTCCGACGCACGATCGCGACGCGCACACGCGCACCGCGTGCCTCGTGGTCCCCCGCGCTCCGCGCCGCCGCCATCATCCTCGTCGTGCTCGCCGGCGCGCTCGCGGCCCCGCCCGCCCGCGCCTGGAGCGCCGACCGGCTGCGCGCCGCCGCCGCGGCCGTCGGCCTCGCGACCACACCCGACCTGCCTCCGGCTCCGGCCCAGAGCGCCGGCGAGACCCCCGCCTTCGCCGTGGCCTTCGCCGTCACCGGCGACACCTTCGACGTCCGCGTGCCCGGCCTCGGCGGCACGCTCGTCATTCGCCTTGAGGACCGCACCGACGGCTCCGTTCAGGTCACCGGCGCCGCCATCACCGACCACCTCGTGCTGATCGGCGGCCTGCACCTCGAAGGAACGCCGTCTCCCGACGCACGCTACGAGATCATACTGCCGCCGCTCGTGCGCTCCGTCCGCCTCCGCATCGGCGACGCCGCGCCGACCCTCCACGCCATCGACACACTCACCGGACAGGTGACGATCCCGATCGGGCGCTGAACGCTACGCCGCCTCCTCTTCCCGGAGGATGCCCTCCATCGATGCGTCCAGCGCCGCCCGCAGCTCCGCCGCCGACGCGCCCATGTGGTACGCCGCCACAGCCACGGGCCGCAGCAGCGCCGCCAGCGCGTCTCGCCGCTCCGTCGTCGGCGCGTTCCCACCCGACGGCTCGGCGATCCGCGTTCCCCGCGCACCATCCGTGACCACCACCCCCAGTCGCTCCAGCTCGCCGTACGCTCGCGCCACCGTCCCCGGCGCAATGTCCAGCTGGTCCGCCAGCCGCCGCACCGTCGCCAGCCGATCCCCCGCCTTCAGCTCACCCGTCGCCACCGCCTCCTGCACCTGCGCAACGATCTGCTCGTAGATCGACGCGCTCGAATCATCGTCGATCCGGATCCGGAACCGCGCGTTCTCCTCCCCCTCCGCCGGCGACCCCCCGCCTCCGGCGGGGCCGCTCCCCAGCGCGGCCCGGACTCTCTCCAGCGTGATGCCGAACTCCCCCAGAACCTGCGCCCCGATCCCCTTCTCCTCCCGGATCAGTCCGAGCAGCATATGGCCGACTCCCACGGAAGCGTCGCCCGACAGCTTCGCTTCCGCGATCGCGAACTCCAGCACCTTCTTCGCGCGTGACGTATACGGCAGGTCGCCCGCCCGACGGCGTCCCCCACCAGCACCCGCCACAGCCCCCGGCACCCTGCGCCCACCCCCGCGCCAAACCAGTCCCTCCACCCGCTCCCGCAATGCCGCCGGCCGCGCTCCCAGACCGGCCAGCAGCGCCGCCGTCTCCGCGTCCCCCAGTACACCCAGCAGCTGGTGCTCCGTCCCGGTGTACTCATGACCCAGTCGGACGCTCTCCTCCCTTGCCTGCGCCAGCACCTTCCTCACCCGATCCGCAAAGTCAAAGTTCATGACGGCCCCCTTGTATCAATCGATATGACACAATATCGACTGCGGCCGAATTGTGTCAATAGGCATGATACAAGAGCCAGCCTGCCCGCGGACGTTGCCATGCCGGAATCGAGGCCCGGGTGTGTGCAGTGGCCGCGACGAGGGTTCCGGCCGTGGGGGCTCGGCGCCGGGGTCGGGAGCGGCGCGAACTCCGAAACCGCGCCTGTCGTGGATCATGGCCTCGGAGTTGAGCCCGGATAGCGAACACAACTCCGAGTTGGCTGCGGCTACCCGGTCGCCCGTACGGAGAAGTGCCCGAATAGCGGACCTGACTCCGCGATCGGTGATGCAGGCGACCCGATTGCGGAATTCTGCCCGCTCACGACGCGCAGGAACCGTCGCCCGCGCGGCTGAGAATGGGTTCAGCGTTTATGTGAGCAATCGCCGGGATGGAAGGGGCCCCCTCAGAGATCCCGCGGCAGCAGGCGAGGCGAACCGATCAGCTCGAGGACACTGAAATCGCGCAGGTCGA
>DATLFF010000120.1:0-5412 GCA_035524915.1 Gemmatimonadota bacterium
GCTCGATGGCGGTGGCCTTCCGCTCGTCCTGCTCCCCCAGCGCATCAATGGCCTCGCCCAGGGCGACGAGCTCCAGGGTGTCGGGCTCATCGTCATCGGTGGCGAGGCCGCTCAGCGTGACGCGGTCCAGGGCGCCGCCCCGCTTCTGTCGGTCCCGGGCACGGGCGTGGTCGGTGAGGATCCGACGCATGGTTCGGGCGGCGACGACGAAGAAGTGCTTCCGGTCGCTCCAGTCCAGCTCCGCGTCGGTGAGGCGCAGGAAGGCCTCGTGAACGAGGGCCGTGGCCTGGAGGGTGTGGCCGGGGTCCTCCCGGCGCATGCGGGCCTCGGCGATGGCGTGGAGCTCGTCGTAGACCAGCTCGATGAGGCGGTCGCCCGCGGCCCTGGATCCTCCCTGCCAGTCGTGGAGGAGACGGGTCACCTCCTCCGCCCGGCCGGTGGGCCCGACGCCGGCGTCCGGGGTCGGCTCGGTCACCCGGCGGGCTCCTCGGCACCTCCAGGTCGAGCCTGGACAGGGAGTGGCGTTTCTGGGCCGGAGAGGAGGACGCCCATGCACAGGTATATGTGATACTGGATACGCACGCGTCAACCCGCACGTTCGCGGTGGCGTGCTGCTGGGACGCTAGCGGCCCGACCCTTCAGGCAGCGACACCTGGGCCTCGCCGGTAGAAGCCTCCACACCGATGGGACGGTGAACCAGCACCTCATCGGTGCCAGTGTTAGCCACCCGAAAGCAACGCACTGGGTGAGGAATCCTGGGAGTCGTTCTCGCGGGGCTCCGCGCTACGGGCTTACGGGCCGCAGGGTGGCGCGCGCAACCCCGCGTCCGCACCCGCTGCGCACAGCTTTCGGACCCGTGGGTGGGCCGGGCCGATCACGGCGGCAAGGCCGTCGACGCCCGTGGCGAACCGGGCGGCGCCGGCGACGCTGTCTCCCGCCGTGAGCATCGCCAGGCCGAGATGGGCCTCCGCCTCGGTGCGGTTCGGGTGGTCGGCGGCGAGATGGGTTTCGGCCAGCGCTACGCCTTCACGTGCGACTTCGAGGGCCTCCGGAGCGTCCCGCGGCCGGAGCACCCGGGAGAGGGCGGCCAGGCTGTAGACGGCGACCCTGGGGTGGTCCCGTTCTGACCCCCGGCGGATGGCGAGGGCGTCGCGGTAGCGCGCCTCCGCGGCGGCGAAGTCGCCCCGGTTCTCCGCCAGTATTCCGAGGGAGTGGAGGACATAGGCGTTGCCGGTGTGATCGGCGCCGAGGGTCTCATGATAGATCCGGAGCCCCTGGCGGAGCATGTCCTCGGCCTCCTCGAGCTCGCCCGGCCGACCGCGCAGGGCCAGGAGGGTGCCGAGCGCGGAGAGCGACTCGCCGTAGTAGCGGTGCTCCTCGCCCAGGACCCTGCTGCGGATGGCGAGACCCCGTCGTAGGACGGGCTCCGCCTCGTCGTATCGGCCGGCCTCGCGGAGGATCATTCCGAGGTTGTCCATCAGCGATCCGCTCCCGGGGTGCTCCTCGCCGAAACTGGCCAGCCAGAGCTGCAGCGCCTCACGGGCGAGGGGCTCCGCCTCGTCGTATGCGCCGCGGTTCGTGAGCTGGAGGGCCAGGTTGTTGAGCGTGAATGAACGGTCCTCGTGGTCGGGGCCGAGGACACGGCGCTCGCTTGCCATCAGGTCCCGGAGGAGGCGCTCCGACTCGCTGGCGCGGCCGAGCCGGCCGTAGACGACGGCGAGGTTGTTCTGTGAGGACATGACCGACGGGTGGTCCTGACCCCAGAGCGCCAGCCCGACCTCCAGCGCCTCGGCAAAGGCGGTCGCGGCCGACCCGGGGAGCCCTCGCTCCGCGTAGGTTCGGCCGAGGATGTTGAGAGCAGAGGCGAGGGCCGAGTCGGGCGGCATGCTCCGCCGGATCTCGACGGAGCGCTCCATGAGCCGCGTGGCCTCATCGAACCGGCCGAGGCCCAGGTTTACGGTGGTCAGGACCTCCAGGATCTCGGCCTGGAGGGGCGGGTCCTCCGAGAGCTCGTCGACCTGCTCCACACCTCGGTCCACCAGGTCGACGGCGGTGACGTCCTCCCCCCGGGCCACGCTCGGGTTCGCCGCCCGGAACAGCCCCGTGAGGAACTCCGTCACGATCTCGGAGCGGGCGAGGGCCGAGATCGCGTCCTCGCGGGCCTCCTCGGCGACCAGCCGGGAGCGCTCCGCCCGCTGCCCCTGCCATAGCGCCGCCCCCAATCCGCCCGCCAGCGCCAGGGCCAGCACCACGGCGCCCGCGACGGCCGACGCGTGCCGGCGAAGGAACTTGCCCGTCCGGTACCGCAGGGTGGGGAGCCGCGCCTCCACGGGTAGCCCGGTGAGGTGACGGGTGGCGTCGTCACGGAGCTGCTCGGCGGACCGGTAGCGCCGGTCCGGCTCGGGTGCCACTGCCTTGAGGCAGATCGCGTCCAGGTCCCCCTCCAGCCGACGCGCCCCGGACCGATCCCCTCGACGGGACAGTACCGTGGACGGCCGTGGGGGCAGCGCGCGCAGGTCCGCGGTGGGCCGGCCCGGCTCCTCCCCGCCGGACACCTCGGCGGCCCCCGCGTCCCTCGGGCGCGCCCCCGTCAGGATCTCGTACAGCAGCGCGCCCAGCGAGTACACGTCCGCGGCGGTGGTTACGGGCTCGCCCGCGAGCTGCTCCGGCGCCGCGTACGCGGGGGACATGACGCGGGCGCCCGTGCGGGTGAGGGTGTCGTCGTCGTCCGCGCCGAGCAGCTTGGCGATGCCGAAGTCCAGCAGCTTCACCTGGCCCTCCGCGGTGACCATCACGTTGGAGGGCTTGATGTCCCGGTGTACGACCAGGTTCGCGTGGGCGAAGGTCACGGCATCGCAGACGTCGCAGAAAAGTCGGAGCCGCGCTTCGGGCGAGAGCGCACGGGAGTAGCAGTGCGTCGTGATCGGCTCCCCCTCGACGTACTCCATCGCGAACCAGGGCGTCTCGTCCTCGGTCATCCCTGCGTCCATCAGCCGCGCGATGCCGGGGTGCTCGAGACGCGCCAGCACCCGCCGCTCCAGGAGGAAGCGCTGCACCAGCTCGGGCGCGCCCAGAGCGCCGCGCACCAGCTTGAGGGCGACCTGCTTGGAGACGTCCTCCCGCTCCGCCAGGTAGACCGCACCCATGCCGCCCTGGCCGATGCGGCGGATGACGCGGTAGGGGCCGATGCGGCGCCCCTCGAGGGAGGGCGGGGCAGCGCCCGGGTGCGGATCGGCCGGCGACCCGGCCGCCGCGCCCAGCAGCGCGCCGATCCGATCCCGTGACAGCGGCGACCGCGGGGCGGGGTCCGCGTCCGCCTCCATGAGCCCCCGCACCTCCGCCTTCAGCGCCGGATCCGCCTCGTTCGCCTGGAGAAACGCCTCCCGCTCCGCGGGCGGGCGGTCCAGCGCCTCGTGAAACAGCCGCTGCAGACGATCCCAGCGCTCTGGGTCCATTCGGGGCTCCCGGGTGGGGGTGGGTGTGCGTGCCGGTCACACCCGCCATCGCAGAGTACGACCTGCGGCGGCGGATGCCAAGCGGCGCGGCCTTTCCCCCGGCGGCCCTACCGGTTGCCGGGGATCGGCAGCGAGGACAGCAGTCCGTCGCCACCGAAGATCCCACCGAGGACGGTCGAGAGGAGGTCACCGACGAACGGTCGCCCAGCGGGCCGCCCGCGCGATCCGTCTCATCCTGACCGCGTCTGCCGGGCATCCGGATCTCTCCCGTCGGGGATACCACCGCCGCCGCCGCCGCGGTGAGCAGCCGCGCCGCGCGCGCGCACGCGGGAGCATCTGTACCCGGGCCACCTCCGTCCCCGGGTCACTTTCGATCCCCTGCCACTTTCCGCCGCCGGACGGTCGGCCTACAATCGACGGGGCCCGCCCGGCGTCCATACCCGTAACCCGAGACGACCATGAACCGACCTCGCCTCCGCGTCCCGCTCGCCTTCGCGCTCGTGCCTCTGCTGTCGGCCCTCGCGGCGGGCCCGACGGCCGCCCGGCCCGCCCAGTCCGCCGCGCCGGACACGGTCCGGGTGGCGGCGGCGGGGCTCGGGGCACCGGTCGAGATCATCACGGACCGGTGGGGAGTGCCGCACATCTACGCGGAGAACGAGGCGGACCTGTTCTACGCGCAGGGCTACAACGCGGCGCGGGACCGGCTGTTCCAGTTCGAGGTGTGGCGTCGTCAGGCGACGGGGACGGTGGCGGAGATCCTGGGCCCGCGGGAGCTGGAGCGGGACATCGGGACGCGGCTGTTCCGGTTCCGCGGCGACCTGACGGAAGAGCTGAATCACTATCACCCGCGGGGCGAGGCGATCATCACGGCGTTCGTGAACGGCGTGAACGCGTACATCGCGGAGACGGAGCGGGACCCGTCGCTGCTGACGCCGGAGTTCGGGCTGCTGGGGATCACGCCGGGGCGGTGGACGCCGGACGTCGTGATCTCGCGGCACCAGGGGCTGCTGGGAAACATCGGTTCGGAGCTGGCCAACGGCCGCGCGGTGGCGAAGCTGGGGCCGGAGCGGGTGCTGGCGCTGTCGAACTTCGGGCCCGGCACGCCGGAGCTCGCGTTGGACCCGGCCATCGACGGCGAGCTCCTCTTCGACGACATCCTGGGCCGGTACGACGCGTTCCGGCGGGGCATCCGGTTCCGCCCGGAGGACGTGGCTCCCGAGTACCGCGATCCGGCCGGGGACCAGGGTGCGGAAGATCTCGCGGCCGCGCTCGGGCGGGCGAACGCCGAGGCGGAAGAGCTGGCGGCGTGGCGGGAGCGGCGCGCCATCGGGAGCAACAACTGGGTCGTCAGCGGGCGGCTGACGGAGAGCGGTCACCCGATCATGGCCAACGACCCGCACCGCGCGCTGGCCGCGCCGTCGCTCCGGTACTGGGCGCACCTGGTGGCGCCCGGCTGGAACGTGATCGGCGGCGGCGAGCCGGTGCTTCCCGGGCTGTCGATCGGTCACAACGAGTACGGCGCGTGGGGGCTGACGGTCTTCTCCACGGACGGCGAGGACCTGTACGTGTACGAGACGAACCCCGACAACCCGGACCAGTACCGCTACGACGGCGGCTGGGAGGACATGCGCGTGATCCGGGAGACGATCCCGGTCGAGGGCCGGGAGCCCGCGACGGTCGAGCTGAAGTACACGCGCCACGGGCCCGTCGTCTACGAGGACGCGGAGCGCGGCGTGGCCTACGCGATCCGGGCGGCGTGGATGGAGGTGGGCGGCGCGCCGTACCTGGCGAGCATGCGGATGGACCAGGCGCGGAACTGGGAGGAGTTCCGCGACGCGTGCAGCTACAGCCACATCCCGGGCGAGAACATGGTCTGGATCGACCGCGACGGGAACATCGGCTGGCAGGCGGTCGCGATCGCGCCGATCCGGCGGACGTGGAGCGGGCTGGTGCCCGT
>DATLFF010000121.1:0-19821 GCA_035524915.1 Gemmatimonadota bacterium
CGCCGCGGCCAGCCGCAGGCCGGCGAGCAGCGTCACGGCCGCCCACGCCCGCGCCCGTACCGGGCCCCGACGGCCGGCCACGGCCCCGGCGCCCACCACCGCCACCGCGGCCCCGGCCCCGAGTCCCCCCCGCGCCGCGGCCAGCCCCGTGGCGACCAGGCTCAGGACGGCCAGCGCGGCAGGGCAGCGCCCGCGGGGATCGGCCGATTCGCGCTCGGAGCGGTCGGGGTCCAGTCGGTGGGCGGGGAGCGGCGCGGTCCGCCGGCGGGCGGCGGGTCAGTCGACGATCGTGAACGTGGTCGAGCGGGTGGCCCGGCGGTCGTAGAAGACGTGGTCGATCACGGTGACGTCCAGAGCGTACTCCCCCGCCGGCAACCCGGAGGTGTCGAAGGAGAGGTCCTCCGGCCACACGCCGCGGCCCGGATGAGGCGCCTCGCGCTCGAAGGAGAGGGTGGTGGCGCCCCGGTCCTCACGGATTCCAACCAGGCCGGAAAGCGCGCCGAACAACCGCTCGACCGCGCCGCGGTCCAGCCGATCCGCCCGGATCGTGTACTCGATCCGGAACCGGAGCCGACGATCGGAATCGGGCTGCAAGTTGTAGACCTCGTAGTAGAGCCAGAGCGGCCCGCCCCTCACGAATCGCTTGCCGGGAAGCGGGATGATCGTACGACCGTAGCGCTCGAACCGCGGCGCCCGGCCGCCTTCCAGCACCCGTGTCGACACCAGGGGGTCGGAGAGGTCGAGCCCGGTGGGAGCGAACCGTCGCACGCGGAGCACGCCCTTGCGCACCCCGACTCCATCGCCCAGGAGGTCGTCCACCTGCAGGGCGAAGCGGTACTCCCCGGGAGCCGTGCGCACCCGGAAGAGGTCGACAAGGTACCATTCCTCCCTCTCCCCCGCGGGTGTCGGGACGCGCGCCAACACCGCGTCCATCTCCTCGGCGCTACGGGTGATCTCGTTCCACTCGGTGTCGTAGATCACGAGCCCCTTCCGGTACCGGGAGTGGCCCTCCTCGATCTCGATCTCGGGCAGCGGCACGGCGAAATAGATGACGACGTCGGTGCCGTCGCGGAAGTAGGAGAAGTTCGAGGGCTCCACGTCGAGCGGGATCGGGTCGTCGATCGGCACCGGCCAGGAATCCGTCGAAAGGCCGACAGCCAGGTCCCGCGTCGTGGCCTCCTGGACGCGGGCCCGCTGGAAGGGGTCCAGCCCCCCGACTCCCGGGGAGAAGTGCTGAAGACCCTTCGGCGTCGACGGCACGGTGACGAAGTTGCAGTCGTTCCCGAGGAACGCGCCGCCTCGCGCGAAGTTCATCGCGATCGAGCGGTCACCGGGGATCTCCTCGCGGTCGTATAGCCAGAAGCCGCACTCGTCGATCCCCGGGTCGGCCCGGTCGTCGGGATCGCCGTGGCGCAGGTAGAAGGCCCCGCGGTCGTCCAGGGGACGACCGTCCAGCCGGATGGCCACCGCCGGCATTCCGGCGTCCGTCCCCCCCTGCTCGACCAGCTTCTCCTTCGTGATCGGCTTCTTCCACCGGAAGGCGTCCCGGGCCACGCGGATCCGGCGCTGCTGCTCCGCCCAGCGCTCGTTCAGGTCCGAGAACGGGAGCGGGTCCCGCGCGTTCCACCACCCCCGCAGGAACTGACGGCGGCGCTCGAGATCCCACTCCGTCCAGGTCCCGCGGGCCGCCGGGTCGAGCAGCGGCGCGACGTCCTCGAAATAGGGATCGAGATCGCCGGGGGTCCGGGCGAACGCGAGGCCGTTGAAGTAGTAGGAGGCCCCCTCGAGCGGCTGTTCGCGCGCCGCCAGAACCACGCCCGCGAAGTAGGAGAGCCGGGAGAGATGGGCCTCGTCCTTGACGATCCGGCGGAACCGCTCGATCTCGGACCACGCCGCGTCGTGCTCGCCTGCGTCGTGGAGGACTTCGATCCGGCGGAGAGCGACCCGCGGATCGTACGCGGTCTCGAGGTGGCGGCCGAAGGTCTCGGCCACGGCCGTCAGGTCCACCGGGTCCAGGTAGAGCCGTCCCCATCGCTCCCAGGCGTCGCGATGAAAGGGGTCCAGCCGGAACACCTGGTGAAAGGCGAGGCGGGACCGCCCGTCGGCGTCGCCGCCGTCCAGCTTCAGGTTCACGTCGGCCAGGCGGTACCAGGAGTCCACGTCCTCGGGGTCGGCGCGCACGGCCCCCTCGAGCGCCTCGCGGGCCTCGAACAGCCGGTGGTCGAGCGCCATCCAGGCATCGGCCAGCGCGCGGTACCCGGGGTTGTCCGGATAGCCCTCGCGAAGCGCCCGTTCGAAGTGGCCGCGGGCGCTCCACGCCTCGCCCTGAGCCAGCGCCAGGCGTCCGCGCTCGTACCACTCCGTCCCGGGATCCTGGGCCCGGGCGGGCGTCGTCGCAGCGAGCGCCCCCAGCAGGGCCGCCGCGGCCACTGTTCGACAGCGCCGTCTCATTCGTCTACCGCATCAAACGCGGCCGGAGCGGCCGGGGTTGATCGTGCCGTCCCCCCTCCGGCCGCAGGTCGGCCAGCCGTTCGGCGTATTCCACGATCCGTCCGGCCACATCGGCGCCGGTGGCGCGCTCCAGCCCCTCGAAGCCGGGCGACGGATTGACCTCCAGGACGATCGGCACGTCGCGCCCCTCGAGCAGGTCCACACCCGCCACGCCGAGCCCCAGGATCCGGACGGCGTCCAGCGCCACGCGCTCGTAGGCGGGCTCCAGGTCGACCGGCTCCACCCGCGCGCCGCGGTGGACGTTCGACCGCCACTCCCCCTCCCGGGCCCATCGCCGCATGGCGGCCACCACCGCTCCGTCCACGATGAACACCCGCACGTCCCGGCCGCGGGACTCGGACACGAACTCCTGGAGGAGGACGTCGCGATCCAGCGCCCACAGAGTGTCGAGAGTCGCTTCGACGGCGGGCCGCGACTCCGCCAGGATAACCCCCACGCCCTGCGTGCCGTGGAGGAGCTTGAGCACCACGGGCACCCCGCCGACCCTCTCCAGCGCGGCATCGAGACCGCCGGCGGGAGAGGCCAGCGCCGTTCGTGGGACCACGGTGCCGCCGCCGGCCAGGAGCTGCAGGGCGCGCAGCTTGTCGCGGGCGTCGGCCACGGCCCTCACCGGATTCACCGTCGGAACACCCATCGCCTCCAGGTGCCCGGCCACGGCCAGGGTGTGCGCGGTCCCCACCCGGCCCACGCGGGGCACGAGGCCGTCGACTTCACCCAGCCGCTCCCCACGGTGGAACAGCTCCAGTCCGCGCCCGCTCACGGTCGGGACGCAGGCGACCGGGTCGACCACGGCCGCCGCGTGCCCGCGGCTCGCGGCGGCTTCCCTCAGGCGGCGGGTGGAGTGCAGGAAGCGTCGGCGGGACAGGACGAGGAGCCGCATCTCAGGAGGCGGCCCGACGCTCGGTCGCGGGACCATCCTCCCCGGCGACGGTCGCGGTCGTGGCCCCGGTGGGCTGCGGGCCTCGCTCGAGCCGGGCGCGCTCGCGCCGCGCGGCCAGGTCGGCGGGAAGTCCTGCTAAAAACATGGTCAAGAGGCCCGCGAAGACGCCCGCGTACACGGCGTAGACCGCCTCGCCCCGCCACGTCAGGAGGCCGAAACGGAGAACCACCGGCTGACCGGCGTTGTAGAGGGCGAAGACCGCGAGCGCCACGGCCGCGGCCAGCCCGACCAGGACGGCGGCGATGCGCGAGCGGGCCACGCCGCTTCAGCCCGCGACGACCGCGAGCTCGTGCGGAGCGGCGCGGACGGCGGGCTCTCCGTGGAGGGTGATCCCCGCCAGTCCGCCGATCCGGATCGGAACGATCTCGCCCACGGATCCCGGGGGCCCGGGGAAGACGACGGTCTCGCGCTGCTCCGTCCATCCCGACAGGAGCCCCTTCCCGCGACGCGCCTCCCCCTGCACGAGGACGGGCTGGACCGTTCCGACCTTCTCCAGCAGGTACGTCGCGCCCACGGAGCGCTGGAGGTCGTTCAGCGCCTCGAGGCGTTCCACCGACACGTCGCGCGGCACCTGACCGTCGGTGATATCGGCGGCCGGCGTGTGGGGGCGCGGAGAATACACGAACACGTAGGCGGAGTTGTAGCGGACCTCGGCCATCAGGTCGAGGGTGTCGCGGAAGTCCTCGTCGGACTCGCCGGGGAACCCCACGATCACGTCGGTCGAAAGCGCGCACCCCGGCACGGCCTCGCGGAGCACCGCCACCCGCTCCCGATACCAGGCGGCGGTGTGCTCGCGACGCATCGCCGCGAGGATGCGATCCGAGCCCGATTGGACCGGCAGGTGCACGTGGTTCATCACATTGTCGTGACGCGCGATCACGTCGACGAGCCGGCGGGTAAAGTCCCACGGGTGGCTGGTCGTGAAGCGGAGCCGGACGAGGCCGGGGACCCCCGCCACGGCCGCCAGAAGGTCCGGAAAATCCCGCACCCCGTCCGTCCACGAATTCACGTTCTGGCCGAGCAGCGTGACCTCCTTCGCTCCTTCGTCCACCGCCCGCCGCACTTCTTCCATCACCGAATCCAGCGTTCTGCACTTCTCGCGTCCGCGCGTGAACGGCACGATGCAGTAGCTGCAGAACTTGTCGCAGCCGCGCATGATCGTGACCCAGGCCGCGAAGCGCTCGATCCGGAGCGGCCGGAGATCTTCGTAGTTTTCGCTCCGATTGAAGCGGTCGTAGACGACCCGCTCGCCGTCGTCGACGCGGGCCAGGATCTCCGGCAGGTGGCGGTAGGAGTCGGGGCCGACCACGAAGTCGACGTGGCCCGCCCGCTCGAGGAGCTCCCGCCCCAGCTCCTTCGCCACGCAGCCGGCCACCCCGAGCCGCACCTGCGGACGCTCCAGCTTGTGGCGGTTGAGCTGGCCGATCCGTCCGATCACGCGCTGCTCGGCGTGGTCGCGGATCGCGCAGGTGTTCACGATCAGGACGTCGGCCTCGGCCGGCTCGGTCACGCGCTCGTGGCCCTCGCGGGCCAGCACGCCCGCCATGATCTCGGAGTCGGCCACGTTCATCTGGCAGCCGTACGTTTCGATGTAGTAGCGCGTCCCCGCCATGGGAGGGCTACGACCCGTCCTCGCCCCCCGGCGCGACGGCCTCACCGGCGGGCGCGGTCCCGATCACGGTGGGGTACCCCGCGGTCTTCCACCCCTGGATCCCGGCCGCCATGTCGTAGAGGTTCGTGTAGCCCAGCTGCTGGAGCGAGGAGTAGGCGTAGCGCGAGATGGGGCACTCCGGGTCCGAGCAGTAGACCACCACCCGGGCGTCGCGGGGCGGCAGGGCGCCGCCGGCGCGGATGTCCACGTAGGGCACGTTGATCGCGCCGGGGATGTGCTCCTGGCCGTACTGGACCGGATCGCGGGCGTCCACCAGCACGAACTCCTCGCCGGCGTCGGCCCACTCGCGGACCTCGGCCGGCGTCACGACCAGGAAGCCGCCTTCCACCGTGGCCGCCGGAACTGAGACCGGCAGCGCGCCGGCCGTCGCGGACGGATTCTCGACCGGAGCCGTCTCGTCGGACTCTCCTCCGCAGGCGGCCACCGCCGCCACGCAGCAGACGGCGAGCGCGCGGCGAGCCGTCGGGGTGCCGAACTTCATCCACACGGTCATGGGATTCTACCTCCCACCGGAAGGGGTCGCAACGCCGCCGCTCGACGTCGAAGCGGTGTCGGCGGGAACCCCGCCGTCCATCTCGGCCAGCCATTCCCGGACGGTCCGGGCCTGCGGGGTATCTGTCGGGACCATCGTCAGGAACCGCTCCCACGATTCACGGGCGCGGGCCATGTCGCCCCGGCCGTCCCGGTGCACCACGCCCTCCAGGAACCAGACCTCCGGCATCCCGGGATCGTAGCGCCGGGCGAGATCGAGCTCGCCCTGGGCCTCCTCCCATCGCTCCTGGTACATCAGCGCCACCGCCAGGTCGGCGTGGGGCGCGGCCTCCTCCGGCTGGAGCTCCACCGCGCGCCGAAACCGGCGCTCGGCCTCGGCGTAGTCGCCCGCGCCGAGCGCCTGCATGCCGAGCTGGAGGTACTCCTGCGCGCCCACCGGATGCGGGGCTTCGCCCATCGTCGACGGGGGCGCCACCGCGCCCGGCGTCGACTCGCGACCCATCCACCAGCCGGCCGCGAAGCCGACTCCGAGGGCGAGGAACGACGCGACCACCAGGTCGCGCGGACGGGAACCGAATGTCATGGAGCCATCCTCTCTAGGGGTTCGTTTCGACGGCGTCCACCGCCTGGGTGTCGTCGTTCGCGACGGGCGGAGGGCTCTCCGGCGCGACCCCCTCGCCCGAATCGGGCGGCGAAGCGGCGGCGGCGTCCTCCGGGGGAGCGTCCGGGAGCGGCTCGGTCGCGAGATCGAGCGGCTCCGCCTCCAGCACCGCGGGCGGCGCCGCGTCCGCCGGCGGCTCTTCCACCTCGATCTCCCCCGCCGCCTCGAGCTCGGCCACGGAGGGTCCCTCGTACCAGCGGCTCATCCGACTCGCGATCATCCGCTGCCGTCGTCGGAGCCCGGGGGTCGGTGAGGCCGGATTCCGCGCCAGGGGAGCGGTCAGCGTGGCGGCCAGAAGCGCCGACTGGTCACGCGAGAGCCCGGCCGCCGAGCCGCCGAAGTAGCGCCGCGAGGCGGCCTCCGCTCCGAACACCCCGGGGCCCAGCTCCACCACGTTCAGGTAGAGCTCGAGGATCCGGTCCTTGGGCAGCCACAGCTCCATCCAGGCCGTCAGGACCGCCTCGCGCGCCTTCCGCAGAACGCTGCGGGACGGCGAAAGGTACAGGTTCTTGACCGTCTGCTGGGTGATCGTCGACGCGCCCCTGAGGGTCCTTCCGCTGCGGCGGTTCGCCGCCCATGCGGCCTGGATCTGCTCGACGTCGAACCCGGAGTGCTCGTAGAACCGCGTGTCCTCCGCCGCCAGGACGGCGCGCAGCAGATGCGGCGAGACCGACTCCAGCGGCACCCACCGGTACTCCAACTCCCACGCGCGGTCGGCCGCCGCCGCCTCCGCGGCGCGGATCCGCATGAGGGCGGACGCGTGCGGGGGCTGGAAGGCGTGCCACACGATGGCGGGGAAATATGCCACCGCCGATCCCACGTAGAGCGCCGGAACCAGCAGCAGCAGCGCGGCAAGCCGCAGGATCGCCCGCATTCGCGCCCTCAGCGTCCGGTCACGGCGCGGGCGCCTGGACGTGAAGGGTGCCGACCATCCCCCGCTCGCGGTGGTCGCCCACCGGGCAGTAGATCAGGTACTCGCCGGGCTCCTCGAACGTGGCCGTGAGGCTGTCCGTGGTCCCCGGGGCGATCTCCTCCAGCGCCACCTCCATGCCGTGCCCCTCCACCTCGAAGCCGTGCGCGAAGTCGGCCGCGTTCGTCACTATGAAGCGGATCTCCCCGGGCGCCACGCGGATCTCCGAGGGCTGGTACGCGAAGCTCGCGGCCTGGACCACCACGCGCTGCCTCGGCCCGGCGGGGGTCATGAGCGTATCGGCGCCCGTCATGTCGTCGATCTCCTCCAGCGTCTCCTCCACCATGCCCTCCGCGGCTTCTTCCGCGTCACCGCCACACGCCGCCAGGGCGGCGGCCAGGACCAGAACGAACGTCGTTGGAATCCTCGACTTCATCCTCCACCTCCGCGCCGGGCATTCTCGACTCCCACCGCGACCTCCCAGCCGCCCGGCGGGCCTCCCGGCTTCGCGGCCGCCCGGCACGTTCAACCTACCGTCCGGTCGGACGGGCCGCGAGCGTGCCGCCGCCCTCCGATGCACTCACCCCACCTGGGGATCGATGCCGTGGAGCTCCCGGTAGAGCCACGCGCGAGCCATGCTCCACTCCCGTTCGGGGGTACGGGCAGGCTCATGGACGAAGAAGGCGCGGCCGGCCGGTCGGGCCTGTCGCGCCCCTCGATGATGGGATCGGAGTGTGGTACGCCCGACAGGATTCGAACCTGTGACCTTCGGCTCCGGAGGCCGACGCTCTATCCAGCTGAGCTACGGGCGCAAAGACAGACTTTCAATATACCCCGTCTCTCGCCGCCGGTCTACGGACCGGTGCGGCGCCGGATCAGACCACCGCCTGCTCCATGACCATCTCCTTCAGCTCCTTGGACGGCTTGAAGGTGGGCACGGTGCGGCCCGGGACGTGCACCGATTCCCCGGTGCGCGGATTGCGCGCCTTGCGCGGCTTGCGGCGTTTCACCTTGAACGAGCCGAAGCCCCGGATCTCGATGTTCTGCTCCCGGGCCAGCGCCTGCTTGACCGCCTCGAGGAAGCCGTCGACGACCACCGCCGTGTCCTTCTTGGTGAGGCCGGTGGCCTCGGCGATCTGTTCCACCAGGTCTGCCTTCGTCATGGAACCTCCCTGTCCGAGATCCGAGCCGGGACGCGGCGATTGTCGTCGAATGTCCGAGGAGCGACCCTAAGATAAACGCGGGCAAGGACTTGTCAACTCGCCGGGCGAGCCGCCTCCCGCATCCACCGTTGCAGGCTCCGGACATCCGCCGGTCCCGCGCCCTCGAGCGCCTCGGCCGCGAAGCGGGCCGCCGCGATCGTGGTGATGCAGGGGACCCCCGTCGCGAGCGCCGCCCGCCGCAACGCGAACTCGTCGTACGGAGCCGCCCGTCCCAGGGGCGTGTTGACGACCAGGCCGAAGTCGCCGTCGCGAATCCGCGCCGCCGCGTCGGGGACGCCGGAGCCCGGGTCCTCGCCCACCTTGAGGACGAGTTCCGCCTCGATCCCCCTCTCCGCCAGGTGATGACGGGTTCCCCGGGTGGCGTAGAGCGCCACCCCGAGGGCGGCGAGCCGGGCGGCCACCTCGGCGCCGGCCGGCTTGTCCCGGTCGGCCAGCGACAGGAGCACGCCGGAGGAAACCGCCTTCGCCAGGTCCACGCCGGCCCCCAGCATCGCCTTCAGGTAGGCGGCCGCGGGCGCCTCCGCCATTCCGATCACCTCGCCGGTGGACAGCATCTCGGGGCCGAGCACCGGGTCCGCCCCCGGGAATCGATCGAACGGGAAGACCGGGGCCTTGACCGCCACCGCCAGCGGGACCGGGTCGTCCACCAGACCCAGGTCGGCGAGCCGCTCTCCCACCATGACCCGCGCTCCCAGTCGGGCCAGCGGCACCCCGACCGCCTTGGAGACGAACGGGATCGTGCGCGACGCGCGGGGGTTCACCTCGAGCACGTACAGCTCCCCCTCCAGCACGGCGAACTGGACGTTCATGAGCCCGCGCACGCCGACCTCCATGCCGATCCGCCGGGTGGTCTCGCGAAGCTCGCGGTCCATTTCCGGGTCCAGGTCGTGGGGCGGCAGCACGCACGTGGAGTCTCCGCTGTGGATCCCCGCCTCCTCGATGTGCCGCATCACGGCTCCGACCACGACCCGCTCCCCGTCGGCGATGGCGTCCACGTCGAACTCGGTCGCTCCCTCGAGGTACTCGTCGATGAGGAGCGCGCGAGCCTCGGCCACCCGCAGGGTCGAGGCCAGGTAGCGGTCGATCGCGGCCGCGTCGCGGATCACGACCATTCCCCTGCCGCCCAGCACGTAGGAAGGCCGAAGCAGGACCGGATAGCCCACGCGACCGGCCTCGATCCGCGCCTCGTCAGCGGTGAACGCGATGCCCGAGCGGGGCTGCCGGATGTCGAGGGAGCGCAGGAGCCGGGCGAAGCGGTCGCGGTCCTCGCAAGCGTCGATCGCCTCCGGCGACGTCCCCACGATCGGCACCCCGGCGTCGTGGAGCGGCCCTGCGAGCTTGAGCGGCGTCTGCCCACCGTACTGCACCAGCACGCCATCGGGCCGCTCCCGCTCGAGGATCGCCATCACGTCCTCGAACGTAAGCGGCTCGAAGTAGAGCCGGTCGGAGATGTCGTAGTCCGTCGAGACGGTCTCGGGGTTGCAGTTCACCATGATCACCCGCCGGCCCGTCTCCCGCAGCGCGAGGGCCGCCTGGACACAGCAGTAGTCGAACTCGATCCCCTGGCCGATGCGGTTCGGCCCACCGCCGAGGATCACGATCTTCGGGCCCGGCAGCGCCTCCGCCTCGTCGTGCGGATCGAAGGAGGAGTAGAAGTACGGCGTCCGCGCCGCGAACTCGCCGGCGCAGGTGTCAACCACCTTGAACGCGGCCTCCACACCGTGGGCCCGGCGCGATTCCCGCACCCGCGCTTCCGGCCAGCCCCACGCGCCCGCCAGATGGGCGTCGGAGAACCCCGCCGACTTGACCCGCCGCCACGCCTCCGCGTCGAGACCCCCGGGATCCAGCGTACGCAGCCGCGCGTCCTCGGCCGCCAGCGCACCGAGCTGGTGCAGGAACCACGGATCGACGCCCGTCGCCACGCGCACGCGGTCGACCGGCCATCCTCGACCGAGCGCCTCGACCAGCAGGTGGATCCGCCCCGCCGTGGCCACCTCCAGCCGGTCGGACAGCTCGGCGTCCGACAGCGCCCCGAGTGCCGGATCGAAGACCCCTGTCGCTCCCGTCTCTAGCCCGCGCAGGCCCTTCTGGATCGCCTCGCCGAACGTCCGGCCGATCGCCATCGTCTCCCCGACCGACTTCATGGACGTGGTCAGGCGCGCGTCGGCGCGCGGGAACTTGTCGAAGTCGAAGCGGGGGATCTTGGCGACCACGTAGTCGATCGTCGGCTCGAACGACGCGGGGGTCTCGCCCGTGATGTCGTTGGGGATCTCGTCCAGCGTATACCCCACCGCCAGGCGGGCAGCGATCTTGGCGATCGGGAACCCGGTGGCCTTCGACGCCAGCGCGCTCGAGCGCGAGACCCGCGGGTTCATCTCGATCACCAGCTGCCGGCCCGTCGTGGGATCGACCGCGAACTGGATGTTCGAGCCTCCCGTCTCCACTCCCACCGCCCGGATCACCTGGAAGGCGGCGTCCCGCATCTCCTGGTACTCGCGGTCCGACAGCGTCTGCTGAGGCGCCACCGTCACCGAGTCGCCGGTGTGGACGCCCATCGGGTCCAGGTTCTCGATCGAGCACACCACCACGCAGTTGTCCGCCCGGTCGCGCATCACCTCGAGCTCGAACTCCTTCCAACCGAGCACCGACTCCTCGACCAGGATCTCGCCGATGGGGCTGGCCTTCATGCCGCGCCGCGCCAGCTCCTCGAATTCGTCCGCCGTGTGCGCCACGCCCCCGCCCGCGCCGCCCATCGTGTAGGCGGGCCGTACGATGACCGGAAAGCCGGTGATGGCCTGGACCTGCCGCGCCTCCTCCCACGAGCGCGCGAACCCGCCGCGGGGGACGGCCAGGCCCTCGTCCTGCATCAGGGCGTGGAAGCGCTCGCGGTCCTCGGCCCGCGCGATCGCTTCGAGCCGCGCGCCGATCAGCTCTACGCCGAACTCGTCGAGGATCCCTGCGAGCGCCAGCTCGCGCGCCAGGTTCAGCGCCGTCTGGCCGCCGAGCGTGGGCAGGAGCGCCTCGGGCCGCTCGATCTCGATCACCCGCCGGCACGTCTCGACGGTCAGCGGCTCGAGGTACACCTCGTCGGCCGTGCCCGGGTCGGTCATGATCGTGGCCGGGTTGGAATTGATCAGCACCACGCGGTAGCCCTCGGCCATCAGGGCCCGGCAGGCCTGAGTCCCGCTGTAGTCGAACTCGCACGCCTGCCCGATGACGATGGGTCCCGAGCCGCTGAGGAGGATCGTCTGGAGATCGTCCCTTCTCGGCATCAGCGCGTCTGGATCCGGGTTGTCACTCGACGTCCCGGCGGCGCGCGCGCATGGCGGCGACGAACTCGCGAAAATGGTGGCGGGCGTCGCGCGGCCCCGGCGCGGCTTCGGGATGGTACTGGACCGCGAAGAGCGGTCGCTCCGCATGGCGGAAGCCCTCGACCGTGCCGTCGTAGAGGTTGACGTGCGTGACCTCGAGCCCGTGGGCTCCGGCCACCACCCGCCGCTCCCCGCGACGCTCCTCGCGCACGGCGAAGCCGTGGTTGTGGCTGGTGATGTCGATGTGACCGGTCCGCAGGTCCTGGACGGGGTGGTTCCCCCCGTGGTGGCCGAATTTGAGCTTGTAGGTCTCCCCTCCGTGGGCCAGGGCGAGAAGCTGGTGCCCCAGACATATCCCGAACGTGGGCAGATCGGGAGCCAGCTCCCCGATCCGCCGCAGCCCCTCGATGGCGGGTCGGACGGCGGCCGGGTCGCCGGGCCCGTTGGATACGAACACACCGTCGGGGGCCGACTCGAGGATGGCCTCCGCCGGTGTGGCAGCCGGGTACCGCAACACGCGGCAGCCCGCCGCCGAGAGCTCGCGGATGATGTTCTGCTTCATCCCGAAGTCGCAGGCGGCAACCGTCAGCGCACCTTCGCCCTCCATCCGGGGAGCCGCGAGCGTGACCTCCCCGGTCAGGTCGCGTCCCTCCATGGAGGGAACCGCCCGCGCGCGCTCCACCGCTTCCGCGGCCGAGATCGGTTCCGTCGTGACGACCCCTCGCAGCGCCCCGCCTTCCCGCAGGCGCAAGGTGAGGGCGCGGGTGTCGACGCCTTCGATCGCGATCACGCCGTGCCGCTCGAGCCAGGCGGGCAGGCTCTCCTCCGACCGCCAGTTGGACGGGTGGCGCACGCACTCCCGGACCACGAACGCCTCCACCTGCGGCCCGCCGGATTCGTTGTCGGATTCGATCACGCCGTAGTTGCCGATCAGCGGATACGTCATTACCACGATCTGCCCGGCGTAGGACGGGTCGGTCAGGACCTCCTGGTAGCCGGAAAGGCAGGTGTTGAAGACGAACTCGCCCGCCGCCGTGCCCTCCGCGGCCACCGCCCGGCCGAGCGCGCTCCAACCATCCTCGAGGGCGATCCGGGCCGGCCGGTGGCTCACGGGCAAAAAAAAGTCCCCGCGGAGCGGAGACCGGAAATCGCCTCCGCGACGCGGAGGCGGTCGAAGCCGGATGCGGGGACGTTCATCGCGCTTCCTCTCGCGGCGGAACCCGGGGTCGGGCGCGGTCGACCCAACCTACGCGGGGGTGTCAGCAGCGGCAAGCGATTCGCGCTGGATCCGCTCCATCTCCGCGCGGACCCGCGCCATGAGCGATTCGCGGTCCCCCGGCCGAAGATGGGCGGTCCCGACGGGCTCGCCGAAGCGAACGGTGATGCGCCCCTTCCCCACCCGCAGGGAGTCCGGCGGCATGATCTCCCGCGTTCCCTTCACGACGATCGGCACGATGGGCGCCCCGGCCTCGATCGCCAGCACGAAGCCGCCCTTCTTGAACGGCAGCAGCTCGCCCGTCCGGCTTCGCGTGCCCTCGGGGAAGACGAGAACGCTCGTGCCCGAGCGGATCCGGTCGGCGGCTCTCCGGAGGCTCCGGATCGCCTGCTCCCGGTTCCGCCGGTTGATCGGGATGAAGCCGCACATCCACAATGACCAGCCGAAGATCGGGATGAAGAAGAGGGCTCGCTTGGCGACCATGCGGAGCGGGTGCTCGGTGGCGACGAACAGAGCGAAGATGTCGAATGCCGTGGATTCGTGGTTCGACATGAACAAGTAGGTGGCTTCGGGATCGAGCCGTTCCCGACCCCCCACGTCCACCGGGATCCCCAGCGACGCCAGGATCCAGCGCGACCAGATGCGGGCGAATCGCAGGTACAGCTTGCCGCCCGGAGAAAGCGGCCAGGTCAGCATCCCCAGGATCGACCAGAAGAGCGTGTAGCCGATGCCGATCGTCCAGGCCCAGGCGGTGCGCAGCATTCCCCCGCCGCTACAGGTCGTTGACCTCGGCGACCTTCCCGTCGTTGCCGAAGATGATGAGGGTGCGCGCGGACACCTGTCCCTGAGCGTCGAAGTTGTAGTAGGTCCAGCGCTCGTAGCCGCCGTCCATCGTGACGCGCGTGCGCGGCTCGCCGAGGCGGTTGCGGACGTCGTCCTGCGACATCCCCGCCTGGATGGTCGCAGCCGCCGTCCGGAGCATCGCGGCGCTGTCCACGGCGCCGTCCTCCCCGCCCCCTTCGTTTCCGCCGTCGCCGCCGCACGCGCCCGCGCCGAGCGCCAGACAGGTGGCGAACCCGATCACCCGTGCGATGCGCATCCGTCGTCCCCCTCGAACTCGGAAGGTTTCGTCCAACTCCATGACGGGCCTCAAGTTATTCCGCCCCGGTATCGGGGGCCACCGGAGGTCACTCACGGAACCGCCACACGATGGAGAGATAGCCCTCCCGTCCCGGGAGGAAGAACTCCGTCTCCGACCGGTGGCCGGTTCCGAAGAGGTTCTTGTACGACACCGAGATGGTGAAGTTGATGATCGTCGCCTGAACCAGCAGGTCGGTCACCGCGAACGACGGCAGGGGCTCCGGCAGCACGCTCGTGCGCTCGCCCACGTAGCGGCCCGTCAAACGGGTCTCCACGAGCAGGTCGCGGCTGGGAAAGAACCGGCGGGCCCAACGCAGCTGGCCGAACCCCTGGTTCTCCGGCACGTAGGGTACCGCGGCATCGGACAGATCCTCGGTGGCATCCAGCCGGCGCCACGCGGCCCGGCCCTGGACCCCGAACGGCAGGGGCACGACGGCCTCCCCCTCGAACCCGTTCACCCGCATGTCGACCGCGTCGAACGCGTTGAACGGGATCTCGCCCAGGATGAAAAGATCCACCCGGCCGGGGTCGAAATAGAGCCACGCGCTGGGCGGCGACCACAGGAAGGCGCCCTCCCCCCGCGCGCCGAACGCCCGCCCCGTCACCCGCCACCCGGGGCTCGACCATGAGGCCTCGGCGCGCCAGTCGCTCCAGCGCGCCAGCGCGCCCGGATCGGCGGGCTGCAGCGGGTGGATCTCCACCTCGGCCGCCCGGAGGGTCGCCAGGATCGCCTGCCCGGCGAGCCCCGCCGGCGCCTCGGATCGTCCCGCCGAGGCCCGCAGGGTCAGCGCGGGCAGCGGCCGTCCCGAGACTGCGGCGCGCCACGCCGTGGCGTCCTCCGCCGCGTCGCCGTGCGACGTGGCCCGGACGGCGACGTGGCCGGCCACGGGGATGTCCAGGCTCTCCCAGCCGGCTCCGCCTCCCCATTCGGTCCGCTCGCGCGGATTCGGGATCCGGAGCGCGGCGGACCCGCCCTCGGCCGGCGGGTCGAGCACGCTCCCTCCGCCCGAGGCCAGGAACGCGGGATGGGTCGATGCCGCCTCGCTCCGCTCGCTCGCGCCCCACGCCCACGCCGCGAGACCGCCCCGGCGCACCGTGGCCTCCCCCCGGACGCCCCTTCTCTCCGCCGAGCCGGTCAGCCCGGGGACCCGGTCGGGATTCCCCCCGACCGGAGTGACCTGGAACTCGTAGTTCTCGAGGATCTCGTGCTGTTCGCGGTAGCCGTGCAGCCGGGCCTCCAACGGGCCGAACCCCCCGTGGTAGAAGGCGTGGATCCGGTTCGCGTCCTGGTCCTCGATTCCCGGGATCGTCGTTCGGTCCGACTCGCCGCTCAGGCCGCTCGAGATCCGGGCCACTTCGATCCGGTGCCGACCCCCGATTCGCCAGCCCGCTTTCACCACCAGCTGGTTTCGCGTGAAGTCCCCCTGCGGAAGGACGCCACCCTCGGTGTCGTCGAAGTTCGCGGCGACGAACGCCCAGGCGCGCCCCCCGATCGAGCGCCCGAAGTAGCCGGAGAAGGCCTGGGCGTCGTTCGACCCCAGATGGAACGACAGCATCGACCGTGCGGTCGGGGTCAGGCTCCGCCGCGTGACGATCTCCAGCACGCCCCCCGTCCCGTCGCCTCCCCAGGCGGCCACCTGGGCGCCCGGATAGAAAGAGATCCGCGCGATCCCTTCCACCGGCAGGGCGCGCAGGTCGAAGCTCTCCGCCAGGGGGCTTCCCGCCGGGACCCCGTCGATCACTACCTGGACCCCCGCCCCCCACCCGATCGGCGAGCCGAGAAAGGCCGGATACCCGCCTCCTCCCAGGTCGTTCGCCAGGATCGGCGCCTCGCTCTCGATCACGTCCAGCAGGCTGTAGGCGCCCCGACCCGCGAGCTGGTCTCCCGTGACCGTCCAGGCAGGCCAGTCACCGGGCCGTGGCGGGACGTAGGGGTTCACCAGGCTGTCGGGCCACGTCTCCGGGAGCTGGGAGAACTTCGGCAGCAGGGTGTCGGCCGGACCGAGCGTGTCGCCCAGCCAGGTCAGCCGGGGGTCCCCCTGGACCGGGCTGGTCGAGGGCCGGGTCTCCAGCGTATCGATCGGCGCGGTCGGGAGCGAGTCGGGCGGATCCTGGCCGGCCGCTGGAGGCGGGAAGAGCAGGAGAAGGAACAGCGGGAGGGCCCGGGCGGCGGGAAGCGGGAGCGGACGCATCGGTCGGCGAAGATAGGAGGGCCGCCCCGGCCCCACCACCGACCCGCGCGGACAGCCCCCGCAGTGCTTTCAACGACCCGCTAGAGATCGATCCCCAGTCCGAGGTGCAGGGCCCGGCCCGGGGCGCCGAACCCCAGCACCTCTTCGTACGCCTCGTCGAAGGCGTTCTCGATCCGCCCGAGTAGCTCGAGGCGCGAATCGAGCCGCCACGACGCCGCCACGCGAACCAGGGTGAACGCGTCCAGCGTGACGCGCGCGGCCGGGAAGGCGGAGAAGTCGAGGTCCTGCCGCTCGCCTACGAAGCGGGCCGTGACCGACATCCCGACGGCGCCCGGATCCCACGCGAGCGTGAGCTCGCCGCCGTGGCGCGGCCGGCGCAGGAGAGCCTCGCCGTCGTCCCCCTCGGTGCGGGTGTGGGTGTAGCTCGCCGAGAGGCGGAGCGCGGCGGCCGGCCATGCGCTGGCCGCCGCCTCCAGGCCGTTGGCCGATGCCGTCTCCGCGTTCCGGTAGCCGTCCGGGAACTCGAACGCGATGAGATCGTCGAAGCGGGTGGAGAACCACGTGGCGGCGATCCGGGCCCGCCCCTCCAGCAGCTCCCGCTCCAGTCCCACGTCCCACCCCCGGCTCTGCTCCGGATCGAGAGCCGGATCGCCGAACTGCGGATCGAACAGCTGGAAGAGCGTGGGAGCCATAAAGCCGGTCCCGTACGTGGCGCGGAGCCGGGTGTCCGGCCCCAGCCGCAGTGCGGGCGCCACGCGCCACGTCACCGCCGTGCCGAAGCGCTCGTGCGTGTCCCACCGGGCCCCCACCGACCACGCCAGCGCGTCCCCGGAACCTCCCCCCTCGTGCTGGACGAACGCGCCCGTCGTGCGCGCGCTCTCCTGGGGGAACACGCTCTCGAACGGACCGAAGGCGCTCTCCGACTCGAATCGGGACCGGGCGCGCTCCTCCTCGGTCTCGACGCCGGCGGTGAGGCGTCCGCCCGGCAGGGCGAGACGGTGGAGCCACTCCACCTTCCACCGGTGCGCGTCAAAGGCGCCCGTGGAGCGATCCTCCGGCCGGTCGGCATCGGGCTCGTCGCGGGTAGAGCGGTCGTGTCGCGCCAGGGTGGCGGCGAGGGTCTGGCTCCAGCGTCCCTCGAGGAGGTCGACCCGGCCCTCGAGACGCGCGGAAAGCTCCTCGGCTTCGCCCGCGAAGTTCGGATCGTCTCCCCCGGCGAAGCCGCCCTGGTCCAGGTCCACCTCGTCCCGGCGGAAGCGCACGACGAGGCCCAGCGCGCTCGGCCCCGCGGGATGCCAGTCTGCCCGGCCCGCGAACGACGTGGACTCGAAGCCGTCCGCCTCGGCTCCACCCAGTCGCGGCGCCGTCGCGGATACGCCGCCGGCCGTTCGGCGGGAGCCCGAGGCGAACCCGCGCACGGCCCCAACTCCGCCGGACGCCGTGGCCTCTAGGTGGCGGACGCCGGCCGAGCCCGCCTCTGCCACGAGCGACAGCCGCGGCGGAACGTCTCCCCGCCGGGTGAAGACCTGGATCACGCCCCCCATCGCAGCCGAACCGTAGAGCGTGCTCTGGGGGCCGCGCAGCACCTCGATCCGCTCCACGTCGTGGATGGGAAGCAGCCCGAAGTCGTAGGCGCCCGTGGGTGACGCCGGGTCGTTCACCTCGACTCCGTCCACCAGCACCAGGGTGTGGCGAGACTCGGCGCCCCGCAGAAAGACGGACGTCACGCCCCCGGCCCCACCGTTCCGGGCCACGTGGACCCCGGGCAGGTCCCGTAGCGCCTCCAGCACCGTCCGGTACCGCCGGCGCTGGATCTCCTCCCGATCGACCGCCGAGATCGAGCTGGCCACGGCGGCCGTCGGTGTCTCGCCGCGGTTCGCCGTCACCACGATGCGTGGCGCGTGGAACCAGGCCAGCGTGTCGCGTCCGGCGGCCGGCGTCTGGGCGGGGGCCTCGGCCGCCAGCGCCGCCACCAGCGCCACCGCCGCGAACGGAAGGGATCTCCTCATGGTGCCTCCTGGGTGGAAGGGAGAGCGAAACGGTCGGCGGGGGGGCGGCCCCGGGGGACGACCTGGGGGGCCTCCCGGTCGGGATCGTCCCCGCCCAGGGGGACGACCCGCACCGGCCAACCCCAGACGGATTCGAGCACGGGCGCGGCCAGGACGGCCGCGGGGGGACCCACGGCCACGGCGCGACCGTGGTCCAGCAGGACCAGCCGGTCGGCGAAGCGGGCGGCGCGGTTCAGGTGATGCGTGGCCAGCAGAACGGCCCGGCCGGTGGCGGCCTCCTCCCGGAGCTGGCGCCAGAGATCCATCTCGTGCGCCAGGTCGAGTGCCGCGGTCGGCTCGTCCAGCGCGAGACCCGCCGGCTCCTGCGCGAGCGCGCGGGCGAGCCGGGCCCGCTGCCGCTCGCCGCCCGAGAGCGTGGCGAATTCGCGGCCGGCCAAGTCCGTCACGCGACAGCGATCCAGCGCGGCCGCCACCGCCGCCCGGTCGTGCGGCCCGGGCCGCCCCCAGCGACCGAGCCAGGGATAGCGGCCCATTCCCACCAGTTCGCCGACGGTGATCGGAAACGCCGGCTCCTCGTGCTGCGGCAGCGCGGCCACGTGGCGGGCCCGCTCGGACGCGTCCCACTCGGAAGCCGGCCGGCCGAAGAGCAGCGCCCGGCCGCCGTCGGGCCGGCGGGAGCCCAGAAGCAGCCGGAGGAGCGTGGACTTCCCCGACCCGTTCGGGCCGATCACCGCCACCACCTCGCCCGACCGCACCTCGAGGTCGATCCCATGGAGGACGTCCGCGTCGCTCCCCGGGTAGCGGTAGCACAGGCTCTCCGCCCGCCAGACGACGGTCACGGCACCCCCCCCACCCGCCGGCGCAGGAGCCCGACGAAGAACGGGACGCCGACGAACGCGGTCACGACCCCGAGCGGGAGCTCGCCCGGCGCGGCCACCGTGCGGGCCGCCAGGTCCGCCAGGGGGAGGAACGCCGCGCCGGCCAGGAAGGAGGCGGGCAACAGGAAGCGGTGGTCGCCCCCCCACGTCATCCGAACGACGTGGGGCACGACCAGGCCGACGAAGCCGATCCCGCCCGCCACCACGACCGATGCGGCCGCCAGGAGGCTCGCTCCGAGGTAGGCCGCGCGGCGGACGGCGTCGACTCGGGCGCCCAGCCACTCGGCGGGCTCCTCGCCCAGCCCCAGCAGGTCGAACGGCCGGGCCAGCGCAAGGAGCCCGACGAGCGCCACCGCGGAGGTCGCCGCGAGGAATGCCACGCCTCCCCAGCTGGCCCCGGCGAGGCCGCCCATCATCCAGAACATGGCGGCGCGGAAGGCGTCCGCCTCCTGAAAGGAGAGGAGCAGCAGGATCACGGCGTTGAAGAAGCTCCCGGCCACCACTCCGGCCAGGAGGAGCACGCGGACGTCCAGGCCTCCCCCCGCGCGGCGCCCGATCCGGAGCACCAGGGCGATCGCCCCGAGAGCGCCGGCCAGCGCGGCGCCCGGCAGCGCCAGCGAACCCGCGGCGCCGGCGGCGATCGCGGCCACCGCCCCCACCGCCGCC
>DATLFF010000122.1:0-2643 GCA_035524915.1 Gemmatimonadota bacterium
GCCACCGTCCGGATCACGGCGACCTACCGCGGCGTCTCGGACTCGGACGACTTCAAGGTCCAGAAGCACGATTTCGCCATGCTGCCGGCGATCGTGTTCAAGGATCCCTACGGCAACGCCGTGACCACGCCCCAGGACGGCCAGCCGCTCACGATGTGCGCCACCGTCCACGTCTGCGGCGGAGACAGTCAGAATCCGGATTGCGGCAACACGCCACTTCCACCGACGGTGGTCGTCCACTACGACTACCGGTCCTACGATTCCTACACGCGCACGAGCAGCGGGCGGTCGGGCGACCTGACCGTCGGCCTCGATTACAACCAGTACTACCCGGTCTGCATGGGGGTGGGCGGCGTGGACGCGGGCGGCTGGCTCGAGATCGATCTCGTGGTCGACCCCGCGAACCTGATCGCGGAGCGGAAGGAGACCAACAACGACCGGTCGGCCAGGATCACGCGCCCGTAGCGCACGGTCGGGGCCGGCCCGGGACGTTGCGGGAGGACCCGCACCCGCCCGCGCGCTGAAACGACAACGTCCCGGGACGATCCAAACAGTGGCCCGTCGAAGGAGGACATAACCATGCCATCGCTCCGCCCGCTCGCGCTCGCAGCGCTCGCCCTGCTCGTGGCCGCGCCCCTCGCCGCCCAGACCCCGACCGGGCCGCGCCTCAGGGTGGCGGTGATGGACCTCTCGGGAACCGCGCTCTCGATGCAGACCACCTACGCCCCCCAGTCCACGTCGACCACGATCGCCATCCCGCCGCCGGCCGAGTTCGCGCGCGGGCTGACCGAGATGCTGACGACCGCGCTGGTCGAGGCGGGCCGGTTCGTGGTGCTCGAGCGCGAGGCCATCCAGCAGGCGCTCGGCGAGCAGGACTTCGGGCAGTCCGGCCGGGTGAATCCGGAGACGGCGCCCTGGGTCGGAATGACGGTCGGCGCCCAGGTCCTCGTCACCGGCGACATCACCGAGTACAGTTATCAGAAGTCGTCGCTCGGCGGGAACCTCTCGATCCTGCGCGCGGTGGGGGCCACCGGCGAGCGACTGAACGCGATGGTCGCGCTGGACATCCGACTGATCGACGCGGTCACGGGCGAGGTCGTCTTCTCCAAGCGCGTGGAGGGAGACGCCTCGGCGACCGGCGTGGCGGCGGACGTGCAGATCGGAGACCAGCAGGTTGGGACCGGGTTCAGTGCGCAGACGCCGCTCGGGCAGGCCAGCCGCGAGGCGATCGTGGACGCCGTGGCGGCGATCGTCGAGGGCCTCCGGGACGTGCCGTGGTCCGGCCGCGTGGTCGACGTGCGCGAGGGGAGGGTCTACGTGAACGCCGGCTCGGACAGCGGGATCACGCCGGGGATGCGGCTCGAGGTCTTCGCTCAGGGAGACGCCCTGATCGATCCCGACACCGGCCTCAACCTCGGCGCGCCCGACCGCAAGGTGGGTGCGGTACTCGTCGAAGCGGTCGAAGAGAAGTACGCTGTAGCGAGCCCGGTGGAAGGAGACGCCTTCCAGCGCGGCCATCTGCTCCGCATCGCCGGGGCGGCCGCCCGGCCGTGACCTTCCATCCTCAAGGGAGGATCCGATGAAATCGAACATCGAAGCCAGCCGGACCCGATGGGTGGCGCTTCTCGCCGCCCTGACGCTCGCCGCCTGCGGCGGAGGCGGCCCCGACGAGGAAGGCTCCGAGGATACCGGGATCTCGGCGGCCTCGGACGCGCCGGAGAGCTCCGACCCCGCCGGTGAGCCGGCCGCCGCCGATCCCGCCGCCGCCGCTCCCCCGGCCGGGACGGTGATCCAGGCCCGGAACGTGGACGCCTCGCCGTTCGTGGCCGAGCTGACGCGGGCCGAGCGCGAGGACGGCGTGCTCACGATCGAGGTCCGGATCCGGAACACCGGGAGCGAGAGCGCCTACCACTCGTTCGAGACTAAGCACGGCCAGTATGAAAAGTTCTACGTGACCGCCGGAGACCAGAAGTACTTCGTGCTGAAGGACACCGAGGGCGAGCCGCTCGCCCCCAAGTACCTGAGCCCCAATCTCGAACCGGGATTGGCCGTGACGTGGTGGGGGAAGTACCCGGCCCCGCCTGCCTCGGTGACGGAGATCGACTTCATCATGCCGGACGTGACGCCGTTCGAGGATGTTCCGATCACCGAAGGGTAGGCGAATGGATCATCCACTCCCGCGGTTCGCGCGCCCGGCCGGCCGGCCCCGCCGGCTCGCCTGGGCGGCGGCCGCGGCGCTCCTGGGCGGACCCGTTACGCTCCTGGCCGGCCTGACCGCGGTCCCGGCTCCCGCCGCCGCGCAGGAGACGTACGCCTCGCCCGACCTGCCGGGCGTCCACGCCGCGGCCGTCCGCGCGCTCCCCGGCAAGCGGCTCGCCATCCGCGGCCGAGCGATCGCCATCGTGGGGGTCGCCACCGGCCTCGAGGCCACGCTCGAGAACCTCCGCGCCGAGGTGACCGAGCGCGAGATCCGGATCGACCTCTCCGCCGACGTCCTGTTCGACTTCGACCGGGCGGAGCTCAAGCCCGCGGCCGACGGGGACCTGGGCAAGGTCGCCGAAGTGGCGCGCGCCAACCCCGGCACGCCGATCCGGGTCGAGGGCCACACCGACGCGAAGGGGGCGGACGCATACAACCAGCGTC
>DATLFF010000123.1:0-7730 GCA_035524915.1 Gemmatimonadota bacterium
GCTGGCTGCCGTGGCGTGGACCTGGCGCCGGCCGGCCCAGGGCCGCCGCGCGGCCGCCGCGTTCGTCGGCGGGCTCGTTCTCTACGCGGCGCTCGCGGGAGCGCTCCACTCTCGGGCCGCACGGGCCACGGCGCGAGCGGAACTGGCCGCCGGGCGCCCGGCGGCCGAGGTCCACGTGATCCCGCGCCCCGGCGCGCCGCTCCGCTGGAACGCGTTCGCGGTGGCAGCGGAGGCGGCCGAGCCCCGGATCGCGGGCTACGAGGTGGCGGGGATCCCCCCCGAAGCCCGCCTCGCGGCGCGGTTTGAGCGCGGCTTGGACGATCCATGGGTGGCCCGTGCGCTGGCCACCCGCGACGGGCAGGCCTATCTCTGGTGGGCGAGAGTCCCGGCGGCCACGACCCGGGTGGAACCGCACGCGGTCACGGTCCGGATCCGCGACCTGCGCTACACCCGAACGATCGTACCGACGGTGGAGACGTGGGCCCCGTTCGAGCTCCGGTTCCGGTTCGATCCGGCGACCGGGGCGCTCCTCGACACCCGCTGGTAGGGGAGGCCGTGAGACGCCCGACGGAGATCTGGGAAGACGTCCGCTCCAGCCTGTGGTTCGTCCCCGGCGTATTCACGCTGGGCGGGATCGGGCTGGCGTGGCTGGTCCTCCGGTTCGACCGCTACGCGGTCAACGCCGAACTGGACCCCTTCTCCTGGGCCTACGGCGGCGGGGCCGACAGCGCGCGCCAGATCCTCAGCACCATCGCGGGATCCATCATCACGCTCACCGGCGTGACGTTCTCGATGACGATGGTGGCGCTGGTCCTGGCGGCCGGCCAGTACTCGCCGCGCGTGCTCCGCACGTTCACCCGGTCCCGGATCAGCCAGGGGGTCCTGGGGGCCTTCGCCGCGACGTTCGTCTACACGCTCCTGATCCTCCGGAGCATCCGCGGCGGGGACGACGCGTACGTCCCGGCCGTCGGCGTGACGGGGGCGATCATGCTGGCGATCGCCGACCTCGGGCTCCTCTTCCTGTTCATCCACCACATCGCCACCTCCATCCAGGCCTCGTCGGTCATCCAGACCGTCGCCGACGAGACCCGCGAGGAGATCGACCGGCTATTCTCGCTGGACGCGGCCCCGGTGGGGCCGGCCGAGATCCAGGCCACCTCGGCGCCGACGCCGGAGGGCCACCGGATCCTCTCCAACCGGACCGGCTACATCGAATCGATCGACGCGGAGGCCCTCGTCCGGGCCGCCCGGGACTCCGCCACCGTGGTCGACCTGCGGCTGGGACCCGGCGATTTCGCGGCCCGGGGGACGCCGCTCGCCGTCGCGGTCGAGCCGGCGGACGCCGAGACGCTCGACGAGGCGGTGCTGGCGGCCGTCTCCACCGGCCGCCAGCGCTCCATCCCGAACGACCCCGCCTACGGCTTCCGCCAGCTGGTCGACATCGCGATCAAGGCACTCTCCCCCGGCATCAACGACCCCGCCACGGCCGCCAACGCCATCGATCACCTGGGGGCGCTCCTCGTCCGGCTGGCCGACGCCGACTGGCCGCTCACCGAGTTCCGCGACGCCGACGGGACGGTCCGGCTGCGCACCCCGCCGGCTACGTTCGCCGACTACCTCGACCTGGCGACGGCCGAGGTCCGGCGCTACGGCCGGGCGGACCGGGTGGCGCTCGGCCGGCTGATCGACGCCCTCGCCCGGACCGCCCTCGCCACGGCCCGGCCGGACCGCCGCGAGGCGGTATGGACCCAGGCGCTCGCGATCCGCGAGGCCGCCGCGCGCCACCTCGAGGCCCCCGCCGACCGCGCCTTCGTCGAAGCCCACTTCGGGCGGCTGGCGGCCGAGCTGGGGCGCGATCCCGAGCCAGAAGGAGGCCCTCCGTGAAGTCCCACACGGTGAAGCTCGTCATGCACGTCCCCGAGCGGATGGGGTTCGTCAACATCACGTCCGACGTCGAGGCCGCGGTCGGCGAGAGCGGCGTCCGCGAGGGGCTCTGCCTGGTGAACGCCATGCACATCACGGCCAGCGTGTTCGTGAACGACGACGAGCCCGGCCTCCACGCCGACTACTGGCGGTGGCTCGAGGAACTCGCGCCCTTCGACCCGAGCCCCGAGCGCTACGCCCACAACCGGACCGGCGAGGACAACGCCGACGCCCACCACAAACGCCAGATCATGGGACGGGAAGTCGTGGTCGCCGTGACCGACGGCCGGCTGGACTTCGGCCCGTGGGAGGCGATCTTCTACGGAGAGTTCGACGGGCGGCGCGACAAGCGCGTCCTCGTCAAGGTGATCGGAGAGTAGGGCCGTGGGACTCGTGAGGAGGAGGGGCGTGATCGAGGCCGAGAAGGGCGCCATCGAGCATTACAACCGGCTCATCGAATTCTGCGATGATTTCGACCTGGTCACCCAGGACATGGCGATCGCGATCCTGCGGGACGAGGAGGGCCACCTACGCCTCTTCGAGAGGTTCCTGCGGGAGTTCGAGGTGGAGGGGTTGGCCTAGGAGGAGTTCGGCTCCGGCCCCTCGGGTCATCGATCGGGGCCGACTTTCGATCCCGGGATTGACAGGTGTGTACAATTACTCTAGAATCCAGAGTACTCTGACATCACTTCAACCGGAGCGACGATGATGATTCGATCCCTGCTTCTGTCCATCGCGGGCCTGGCCGCAATCGCGGCCACGGCGCCCGCCCAGGCCCCCGACCGCTCGGCCGAGGTCCGGGCCGCTCTCGAGGCGCTTCCCATCTCGGCCGGCACGTGGGAGGGCGAGGCCTGGTACCGGCGCGGGCCGGCCGAGCCCGACACCGTGCTCCAGACCGAGCGGGTGGAGACGCGGCTCGACGGCGTCGTCCTCCTCGTCGAGGGGATCGGGCGGCTGAAGGCCACCGGCGAGGTCGGCCACCACGCCTTCGCCACGATCGGGTGGGACCCCCACCGGGAGGCCTACTTCATGACGGCGTGGCTGGCGGACGGCAGCGTGGTCGACCCGTTGGTCGAGTTCGCGGACGGCGTTCTGGTGTGGGGGTTCCAGCCGCCGGGCGGCCCACGGATCCGCTACCGCGTCACCGCGCCCGAGCCCGGGGTCTGGCGGGAGGACGGCGCGGCCAGCATGGACGACGGGGCCACGTGGTTCCCGTTCTTCGGGATGACGCTCACCCGCACCGGCGACCTGGAGGAATGACGATGGAAAGCACCGACCGGATCGGAGAGGACCTGGAGTACGTCCGCGGCGTGGTCGCCCGCACCCGGGGCGGGGCGGCGCCCCGCTCGATCTGGTACCTGTGGGCGGCGATCTCGTTCGTCGGCCTGGCGATGACCGACTTCGCCCCCGAGCGGGTCGGGATCTTCTGGCTGGTCGCGGGCCCGGCCGGGTTCGTGGCCTCGATGGCGCTCGGCTGGCGGAGCTCCCGTGCCGCCGGGGTGGAGTCGCGGCGCGACGCCGACGCCCACATGCTCCACTGGGGCGGGATGATGCTGGCGATCTTCCTGCTGGTGCCGCTCGCGGCGACCGGCCCGCTGTCGGGTCCCGCGATGGGCCAGGCCGTGCTCGTGATCGTGGCGCTCGGCTACTTCCTGGCCGGGGTCCATATGGCGCGGCCGTTCATGTGGGTCGCGCCGCTGGTGGCGGCCGGCTACGGGCTCACCTTCCTGCTGGACCAGTGGGCGTGGACGATCGCCGGCGCGCTCGTGGCGCTGGGCCTCGTGGTGACGGCGCGCGTCTCGGCCCGTGCCTGAGGAGCCCGACGCCGGGATCCAGGAGCGGCTCGACGCGCTCGACCGGCTGCTCGAGCACCGCGTGCGGCTGGCGATCTGCGTGCTCCTGACCCGCTACGACCGGCTCTCGTTCTCGCGCCTGAAGGACGCCACCGGCGAGACGGACGGGAGCCTGGGGGCCCACATGAAGCGTCTCGAGGATGCGGGGTACGTCCGCGTTACAAAGAGATTTATAAACAGGAAACCGGTCACGTGGTACGCGCTGACCGCGGCGGGGCGGGCGGCGCTGGCCGGTCACCTGGCCGCGCTGGAGTCGCTGATCGACGAGGCCCGGTAACCACGGCCGGCCGCGGAACGCCGGCCGCGCCCCTCAGTGGGCGTGGTCGGCGTGGTCCGCGCCACCGCCGTAGCCCCGGAGCCGGTCGTACATGGCCACCTGGTGCGGCGAGAGCGCCGCCCGGGTCTCGAGGTGGGCCATCAGGTGGGTCGACCGCAGCCGTCCCTGGAGCTCCGCGATCTCCGCCACCAGCGCGTCCAGTTCTGCGGCATCGATCGTCCCCTCGGCGAACGCGCCATCGAGGTCCGCCTCTCGCGCGACGATCGTCGAGCCCAGTTCCACCGCCCGAGCGTTCATGCGGCCGTGGATATCCCGCAGGCTGTCGCGCTGCACGGCCGAGAGCCCGAGCGAGTCGGCCAGGTCGATGGCGTGGCGGGGGCCGGGGTAGTGGTTGAGCTCCGCGGCCATCGCCCACCCCATCCCCTCCCCCTCCAGGTACTCGCGCACCTCGTCCTCCGACAGCGCCTTGATCGCGCGCGCCTCCTCGCCGGCGTACGGCGAGACGACCTGCGCGTGGGCCGGCGGGGCGAGGCCGAGCACCGCCGCCAGGCCGAGCGCGGCGGTCAGGCCGAGCGCCGCGGCGCGGCCGAACGGCGCGGCGGGCATGGAACGGTCGATTCCGGTCGTCGTCGTCACAGGATCGCCTCCCTTCAGGGTCCGTCGGGGAACCGCAACGGCACGACCGCGTTCACGCCCTCGATCCCCCGCAGGGATTGGACGACGTCCGGCGGCGCGGGGTTGTCGAGGTTGATGAACGCGAGCGCGGTCTCGCCCGGCGCGGTCCGCCCGAGCCGCCACTCCGCGATGTTCACCCCGGCGTCTCCCAGCATCGTGCCGACCCGGCCGATCACGCCGGGCACGTCGCGGTTCCAGACGAGGAGCGCGTGGCCCACCGGCGGGGCGTCCAGGTGGTACCCCTCGATCTCCACCGCGCGCGGATGGTGCTGGAAGAGCGTGCCGGCGGCGGTCCGGACTCCGGCGTCGGTCTCGAGGCGGACCCCCAGGAGGTTGGCGTACTCCGCGGCCGAGGCCCGCCGGCTCCGCGCCACCATGATCCCGCGCTCGGCCGCCCGACGGGCCGCGTTCACCCAGTTCACGCTCTCGCCGAGGATCGGCGCCAGCAGCCCCTCGAGGAGCGCGGCCGAGAGAGGCTCGGCGTAGGGGGCCACCTCCGGCCCGCGCGCTTCGATCTCGACCGCGGCCATCCGGCCCGCGCCGAGCGCGGCCACGAGCCCGCCCAGCCGGCGCGCCAGGTCGAGCCATGGCCGGATCTCGGACATCCCCCCGGCCGCGACGAACGGCAGGTTGACCGCGTTCCGGAAGTCGACCTCCCGGAGCGCGTCCACCACCTGCTCGGCCACCTGGACCGACACGTCCCGCTGGGCTTCGACGGTGGAAGCGCCGAGGTGCGGGGTGACGACCACGTTCGGGAGGTCCAGGAGCGGACTCGCTCCGGGGGGCTCGGTTTCGAACACGTCTAGCGCGGCCCCGCCCAGCCGGCCGTCGGCGAGGGCCTCCGCCAGCGCGGCCTCGTCCAGCAGTCCTCCGCGCGCGCAGTTGACCAGGAGCGCGCCCGGGCGCATGCGCGCGATCTCTGCCGGACCGATCAGGCCGCGGGTCGCTTCGGTCAGGGGCGCGTGGAGGGTCACGACGTCCGCGCGGTCGAGCAGCGCGTCGAGCTCCACCGGCTCGACCCCCAGCTCCGCCGCCGCTTCGCCGGAGAGGTACGGATCGAACGCCAGTACCTCCATCCCGAACCCCCGGCCGAGCGCCGCCACGCGCCGACCGACCCGGCCGAGTCCGATCACGCCCAGCACCCTCCGGGCGAGCTGCACGCCCGTGAACGCCTTCCGGTCCCACTCCCCGCGGCGCACGCTCGCGTCGGCGGCCGCGACCCGGCGCGCGAGCGCCAGGAGCAGCGCCCACGCATGCTCGGCGGTTGCGGTGGCGTTGGCGCCCGGGGTGTTCATGACCAGGATGCCGCGCGAGGTGGCGGCGTCCACGTCCACGTTGTCGAGCCCCACGCCGGCGCGCCCGATCACCCGGAGCCGCGCGGCCCGCTCGATCGCCTCCGCGTCGACCACCGTTCCGCTCCGGACGATCAGCGCGTCCGCGCGCGGGAGTGCCGCGAGGAACACGTCCCGCTCCATCGTCCCCGGCGCCTCGACGTCGACGTCGGGCTCGGCCGCCAGCCGGGCGAGGCCGGCCTCGGAGAGAGGGTCGGAGACGAGGACGCGGAAGCGGCCGGTCACGCCGCGGAATGCCCGCGCGGGATCACGCGCCGTCCAGGAATCCGTCGATGGCCGCGAGGAGGGTGTCGATCTCGTCGGGCGTGTGGTCACCCATGTGCCCGATGCGGAAGGTGAGGTCGGCTATCTTCCCATAGCCGTTCCCGACCTGCATGTCGACGGTCTCGGCGAGGTGACGGTTGAGCCCGGGGATCGAGATCCCACGCGTGTTCCGGACCGCGGTCACCGAGTCGGAGCGGTACCCGTCGCGCGCCAGGACGTCGAACCGCTCGAGCGCCCACCCGCGGACCCGCTCCGCCATCGCGGTGTGGCGGGCGAAGCGGGCGTCGAGGCCCTCGGCGAGGATCCGGTCGAGCTGGGCGTCGAGCGCGTAGAGGAGCGTGATCGCCGGCGTGGTCGGGGTCTGGCTCCGCTCCAGGTAGCGCTCGAAGACGACCCAGTCGAAGTACCAGCCGCGGCCCTCGATCGAACGGGCGCGCTCGAGCGCGGGATCCGACACGGCCGCGAACGCGAGCCCGGGCGGGAGCGCCAGGCACTTCTGCGCGCCGGTCAGGCAGACATCGAGGCCCCACTCGTCCGTCCGCACGTCGATCCCCCCGAGCGAGGAGACCGTGTCGACGAGGACGAGCGCTCCGGGTGCCTTCTCCCGCACCGCGACGGAGATCTCGGCCACCGGGCTCGTCACGCCGGTCGAGGTCTCGTTATGGACCACCGTCACCGCGTCGTAGTCGGCGCGGGAGAGCGCGTCGGCCACGAAATCGGCGGTGATCGGCTCTCCCCACTCGACCTCGAGCACGTCGTGCTCGAGCCCGTTCGCCGCGACCACCTCCGCCCAGCGGGCGCTGAACGCGCCGTTCACGCAGCAGAGCGCCCGCTCCGCGATCCCGCAGCGGGCGGCGGCCTCGAAGAGCCCGGTGGCCGACGACGTCGAGACGTAGACCCGGTGATCGGTCTGGAACACCTGCCGGAGCCGCGGCTGGATCCGGTCGAGAATCTCGGAGATCGCCGGGCCCCGGTGCCCGATCAGGCGTCGCGTCTGGGCCCGGAGGACGTCGTCGGAGACCTCGGTGGGGCCGGGCAGGAAGAGGCGGGGCGGGGCGGTCACCGCGCGAACGTAGGGCGCGCGCCGCGCGCACGCCAAGCGCGCGGTGGACGGAGAGCGCTGGTGGCGCTGGATCCGGCCGCGCCGGCCCGGCGGGAACCGCTACTCCTCCTCCGCGCTCCCCACCAGGCGGGTCCGCACGCTAGTCTCGCTCGTCAGCGTGCGGTGGACCGGGCACTTTTCCGAGATCTCCATGAGCCGCTCGCGCTGGCCGTCCGAGAGCGGTCCGCGCAGGTCCAGCGCCACCTCGATCCGGTCGATCCTCCCCTCCTTCGTCTCGCAGTCGGAGCAGTCCTCGGCGTGGATCCGCGAGTGCCGCAGCCGGA
>DATLFF010000124.1:0-3470 GCA_035524915.1 Gemmatimonadota bacterium
ATCCCCGGATCGAGCAGCTTGACCCGCGCCGCGGCCAGCTCGATGGCCAGGGGGAGGCCGTCGAGCCGGCGGCAGATCTCCGCCACCGCGGCGCGATTCTCCGCCGACAGCGCGAACTCCGGGTCGGCCGCCCGCGCCCGCTGGACGAAGAGCTCCACCGCCCCGTGCCGCCGGAGCTCCTCGGACGACCCCGCGTCCCCCGCCAACGGGACCCCCAGCGGAGGCACTGGCAGGACCCGCTCGCCCGAGAGCCGGAGCACGGCCCGGCTCGTGACCAGGACCTTCACGCTCTCGCTACCGGCCAAAAGGCCGGACACCAGCTCGGCCGCCGGGAGCACGGTCTCGAAGCTGTCGAGGACGAGGAGGCCGCGCCGGCCGCGGAGCGCCTCTCCCAGGGACTCCCCAGGACTCCCCGCTCCCGGCTTGACCCCGAGCACCCGACCGATTGTGGCGGCCACGAGCCCGGCGTCTTTCAGCGTGCCGAGACTCACGAAGAAGACGCCGCCGGGGAAGCGCTCCGCCGCCTGGCGGGCGGCCTCGGCGGCCAGGCGGGTCTTGCCCACGCCGCCGGGCCCCGTCAGGGTCAGGAGCCGGACCTCCCCATCGGCGAGGAGCGCGCCCACGTCGGCGAGCTCACGCTCCCGGCCGACCAGCGGGGTCGCAGGCACCGGCAGGCTCCGCGGCGCCTCCGCCGGGCCCGGGGCGGCCCCCGCCTTCGGCGACTGCCGGAGCCGCGCGGCGAACGCCTCCACCGCCGGATCGGGCTCCGCTCCCAGCTCCGCGCGCATCCGCCGTCCGTGGTCCTCGGCCAGCTGGAGCGCGGCCCCCCGCTCGCCGCGGAGCTCGAGCGCCTCCATGAGCCCCAGCACCGCGCGCTCGTGGTACGGGTCATGATCCGCCAGGCGCCGCCACCATTCGATCGCCGAGGGGAGGTCGCCGGCCCGCGCCGCCCGCGTGGCGAGCGTCCGAAGCGCGCCCGCGTAGCGCTCGGCGAAGTGGTCGCGGCGGCGCGCGAGCCAGAACTCCAGCTCCTCGCCGTCCCCCACGTTCAGCCCGTCGAGGAACGGACCCCGCCAGAGCGCGACCGCCTCGTCCGGCCGTCCCTCCTCGATCGCCGCCTCGAACGCCGCCACGGCGCAGCCCAGGACCTCGGGGTCCACGCCGATCTCCTGGGTCCCCCGCCGGACGATGGCGTCCTCGCCGAGCGCCCGCCGCAGGAAGTGGACGGTCTTGTTGAGCGCGTTCCGGGCGCGGTCCTCGGAAAGCTCCGGCCAGAACAGCGCCAGGAGCGTGTCGCGGCGGTGGAGCTCGCGCGGGGCGTCGACGGCCAGGTAGACGAGGAACGCCAGCCGCTTGGGCTGGTGGAGCACGTCCTCGATCTCGCGACCGTCCGCGCTGCGGAGCCCGACCGGGCCGAGCGTGCGGAGCTCGATGCGCGGGATGACGAGCCCTCCGGTAAAGGGTGTCCAGGACAGCATAGCGGCTCCTCGTCGGCGGGTACAGGTGCCAGCGTAGCCGGCCGTGGTTCCCCGGCGGTTCCCCGGGTATTCGCACGGGTCGGACGCCAGGGGACCCGCGGAGCACTCCCGGGGCAGGGGCCGCTCCTACGCTCTCCCCGAGCGCCCGACAGCGGGCGCGCCATCACCGAGAAGGGAGACCCGATGCACCTCGCACCGAGAGCTTCGCTCCCGTTCCTTCTCACCCTGCTGGCCGCAGCTCCGCTCCACGGCCAGGAGCCGCCCGATGACCAGCGGCTCCGCGTCACGGTGCCGTCCCTACGTCTGTTCGGAGCCGTGGGCGACGGGTGGTTCGACGGGGACACTCTGTCTCTTCGGTCCGACGACCGGGACCACCGGGTACCCCTCGGGGCCATCGAACGGCTGGAGCGGAGTGCGGGCCGCCCGTCTGGCCGGGCCCGCGCCTTGACGGGCGGGCTGATCGGCTTGGCCGCGGGCCTCCTGTTCGTGACCCCGACATGCACCTCGTACGAGTCGACCGAATGCCTCGTCGAAGCCGGGCTCTTGTACGGCGGGATCGCCGGCCTGCTGGGCGCGATGTTCGGCTACCAGACGGCCGACGAGGCGTGGGAGGAGATCGACCCCCGATCCCCGGACCGATGAGATCCCGGACTCCTCCGGTGGCCGCTACTCCTTGAGTTCGCTCAACTGGCGCGACCGCTCCGTGGCCACGGCGACCGCGTGGATCATCATCGTGCGGAGGCCGTGGGATTCGAGCTCGGCCACCGCCGCGATGGCCGTGCCGCCGGGGGTCGTGACCTCGTCGCGCAGGATGGCGGGGTGCTTGCCCGAATCCCGCACCAGCTTGGCCGCGCCGAACACCGTCTGGGCCGCCAGCCGGAAGGCGACCGGCCGCGGGAGCCCCTGCTTGACGCCGGCATCGGTGAGCGCCTCGACGAACATGTAGACGTACGCTGGACCGCTGCCGGAAAGGCCGGTCACCGCATCCATCAGGGCCTCTGGCACCTCCTCCACCCGGCCGACCCCCTCGAAGATCCGCCGCGCCAGCGCCAGGTGGTCGGGCGTCACGAAGGCGCCCCCGGCGATCGCGGTGGCGCCCTCGTCCACGATCATCGGCGTGTTCGGCATGCTGCGGACCACCGCCAGCTCCTGTCCGAGCGCCCGCTCGAGGGTGGCGGTCGTGACCCCGGCCAGCACCGACACCACCATCGCGTCGGACGCCACGTGAGGCCGGATCCCGTCGAGCACGTCGCGCGCGTTCTGCGGCTTGACCGAGAGCACCACGATCGAGGCCCCCTCGACCGCGGCCGCGTTGTCGATCGACGTGACGATCCCGGGGAACTGGCCGGCCAGCTCCTCCAGCGCGGACGGCGTCCGCCGCGTGGCGCGGATCCGGCCCGGCTCGATCGCTCCGCTCGCCACGAGCCCGCCGATCAGCGCCCGGCCGATGTTGCCGGCCCCCACGATGGCCACGGTGTGTCGGGTCAGCACGCTCTCTCCTCAGTACCGGGGCACGAGGTCGGGGATCGCGCGATCGATCCCCGGCCGTTCGGCCGCGTCCGCCAGCGCCCACACCGACGCGAGCACCGTCCGCGCCACCGCCTCCATCTTGGCCGGGTCCAGATATCGCGCCTCGTCGGCCGGCCGGTGGTAGCGGGGGTGGATCCCGGTGAAGAAGCCGATCGTCAGGACGCCCCGCTCGAGGAACGGCCCGGCGTCGGTGCGCGGATAGAAGAACTCGTGGTCCGGCCGGTCGAAGTCCCGCAGGAACGTCATCCCGAGGTATTCGCGGTTCACCCGCTCGAGGAGCGAGTCGGCGGCCGCGGAGAGCACCCCGGGTCCCGTCAGGTACACCGCGTTCGGCCCCGCCACCTCGGCCGACGCCGAGTCGGCCGCGCCCGGGGCCCGGTTGGCGCCGATCATGTCCACGTTCACGTGGGCGACCACGTTCTCGAGCGGCACCGGCGGGTCGTGGACGAACCGGCGGGTCCC